>CAZOKP010000042.1:0-18542 GCA_964580435.1 uncultured Eubacteriales bacterium | reverse complement strand
CTGCCGGCAAAGAAACTGTTCCGCAGGCTGTCCCGCGGGATGAAGATGAAATTCGCCCTGGCGGTTGCCCTTTCCCATCATGCCGATTTCATCGTCCTCGACGAGCCCACATCGGGCCTTGACCCGGTCTTTCGGCGGGAGCTCCTGGCCAAGCTCTCGGCCCTCATCCAGGACGAGAAAAAGTCTGTCCTGTTCTCGACCCATCTCACCTCGGACCTGGAAAGGATCGCCGATTACATCACTTTTATCAACGGGGGCGAGATTGTTTTTTCCGCCGCCAAGGATGAGATCCTGGAAAAATGGGCGGTTGTCAAAGGAGGGAACGACCTTTTGAATGAAGACAGCCGGACGTTCTTCAAAGGGATCCGCAAGCGCGAATTCGGGTTTGAGGCTCTGACGTCGGACGTTGCGGAGGCCAGGCGACGGTTCGCCAAGAATGCGGTCATCGAGAAGGCGTCGCTCGAGGATATTATGTTCTACTTGACGAGGGGGGTGAACCATGCTTAAGCTGTGCGCGAAGGATTTCATGGCCAGTCGGTGGTGGTGGCTTCTGTTCATGGCGAGCTATATTCTGTATTTCACTTTCCCCCTCCAGCAGAATCTCGGCCTCATGGTGGGAGCCATCGCTCTTATCTCAGTCTGTGTCTTTGTTACGCTTTTTCTTGAGGACCGGTACAAGACAGAGGCATTCTATGCCAGCCTTCCGCTCAAACGGTCGACCGTTGTCCTGGCCCGATATGTATTGACCGCACTTTTATCCTTGGCCGGCGGGATCTTTGTTTTCTTCTACGCATACATCTTAACTTCGGTGGTGAAGCTCCGGTTCATCAAGATCGATCTCAAATCGCTTTTAACCTTTGGGGGCATAACAGGATTTGTATTGTTCATAGCCTTCCTCGCCGCACTCTACTTTCCTTTTTATTTCAGGCACGGGCTCGGCCGGGGCAGTTTCATTTTTGCGGCCGTCCTTCTCGCTCTTGGAATCGTCGTCACGGGACTCGAGCGCTTGGCGGCGAACATCTTCCATCTCACTGGGCCGCTCTTTACTGCTGACTTCCTCAAAGACCCGGGACTCGGGATTCTCCTGGCGATCGGCGGCATCAGGCATTCGCTTGGCCTGCCGCTGTTTGTTGGCGCCACTTTCACTCTTATGGCCGGGATGTTGGCGATCTCAATCCGGCTTTCCATTCGTTTCTACCAGAAGAGGGAGTTTTGATGGAGATTCAGATATGAAAAAGGCCTTCCTGGTACTCATTATCCTTATATTAATCATCCTTACTTTTGGCCTCTAACCTCGACGTCTTTTTCCGTTAAGTTTCTTATTTCCAGGGCCAACTCGCCAAGCCCCCGGCGATCTCCCCTCCATCTAGAACAAAGCACTGTCCTGTGATGAACCGGGCGTCATCGGAGGCGAGGAAGGCGAAGAGCGCGGCGACTTCCTCGGGCTTGCCCAGCCGGCCCAGGGGGACCTTTCGTTCGCACTCGCGGAGCATCTCCAGCGTATACTCCGCTTCCTGCATCGGCGTCAGGATGTATCCGGGGCAGACGACGTTGACCCGGACGCCGGGGGCGAGCTCCAGGGCCATGGACCGGGTGAGCTCTATGACTCCGGCCTTGGACGAGTTATAGGATGCGTAGAAAGGATAGCCCGTCAGCCCGTTTGTCGACCCCATGTTGATGATGACGCCGCCGTCCTTTTGCCTCACCATTCGCTGCGCCGCGCTGCGGGCGACGAAAAAGACGCCGTTGAGGTTGACCGCCATCACCTCGAGCCAATCCTTGTCCTCGATGTCCAGGAAGCGATGACGGATGCTGATTCCCGCATTGTTGACCAGCACATCGATCCCGCCCCAATAGTGATCGAGTTCAGCAAAGGCAGCCTCGATATCTCGAGAAAGAGCGACATCGGCCAGGTGCGTTTTTTCGATGGCCGGCAGGGCGTTCCGGATTTCCTGGAGTCCCTGAGAGTCCCTGTCCAGGATGGCCACCCTCGCGCCTTCTTCAAGGAAGCGCGCCGCCGTTGCGGCCCCGATGCCCCTGGCACCGCCCGTGATAAGAACCCTCTTTCCTCGAAGTCCGCGCATTTATTCCTCCTTTGCCTCACTATCGTCCGGATTTATTTTATTTTTGGGGTATTTTTCCCGGATTTATGTTATAATCCTGATGAAGAATTAAGTAAAGGAAGGGGCACGGGCCCTCATCGGTCATACTCCTCTCCTTTATTTTGTTCAAATTTTAAAGGAGAGTAGTATGAATATCTACGTAGGCAACTTATCAAAGGATCTGACTGAATCCGATTTGCGCGAAGCCTTCCAGGCTTTCGGCGAAGTCTCTTCAGCCTCCATCATCAAGGACAAGTATTCGGGAGAGTCCCGCGGATTTGGTTTCGTCGAGATGCCGAATCTAGCAGAGGCTAAATCTGGCATCGCCGGTCTGAACGGAAAGAGCCTGAAGGGCCGGACGATTACAGTCAATGAAGCCCGCGCTCGCACAGACAATCGAGGCGGGGGCGGCTTCGGTGGCGGACGCCGGTACTAATTAGCTCACTTCGTTTAAAAAACTCTTTCGGTTTCCCTGATTTTCCAAGGACTTGAAGTCTGCTTGAATAAGGGCCGTCCAGTCACTTGATCAAGCGCCTTTTCATCGACTTCAGGCCGATGTAAAAAGCGATGACTTCAAGGCCGAATATGATTAGAAAACTGAAGATCAAGCCCGAGTCATAAGCGCCGGAGAAGACCGCCCGTGAGATCTTGACCGCATGGGTCAGCGGCATAAACCATGATAGAGTCTTCATCCAGGCGGGGAACCTGTCTAAAGGAAAGAACACGCCCGAAAAGAAGAGCATGGGCGTGATGATCAGCTCGGTGTAATAATTAAAGAAATCAAAGCTGGGCGCGAATGACGTGACGATCATCGCCAGCGATGCAAAAAGGATCCCGACAAAGATCATAAGGACAAGGAGAAGCAGCAGGCTGAGCAGGGAAACCGGGAGAATCCCCATAAAGACCGCGACAATGATCATCAGGGTCCCGCTGACCAAACCTCTGAACGACGCCCAGGCGATATCCCCGGCGATGGCGTCCTCAGCCGAAACAGGGGTGGCGATCAGCGAATCATAGAGCTTTTCATGGACAATTTTAACAAACGTGCCGTACAGGCATTCAAAGGTCGAAGACAGCATGACCGACGAGACAAGGACTCCGGGGACGAGAAAATAAAGATAGGGCTTCCCGCCGAAATAGCCCATATAAGCGCCCATGCCGATGCCGAAGGTGATGAGATAGAACAGGGGTTCAATGAGGCTGACCAGAAAAGTCGGCACGATAAACCGCTTGTAGGAAATGAGGTTCCTGAAAAAGACGTAGTAGACCCGGTAAGAGAGGTTCATTCGACGAGGCTCCTGCCCGTGAGCTTTAGAAAAACGTCTTCAAGGGAGGCCGGCCTGTTCAAGTAGTTGGCCAGGTCAAGCTCGACCAGCTTCTTCTTGAGGTCGTGCCCGTCGCGGCAGTAGAAATACAGCGTGTCTCCGACCCGTTCGTGCCCGCAGGAGAAAGGGGAGAGCGCGGCGATGAGTTTTTCATCTTCTTCCTTGTCTATCCTTATCTCTATGACTTCTCTGCCGATTTCGTCCGCTACGAGCTTGGCCGGCACCCCTTCCTTCAAGATTTTACCGCCGTGCATGACGACGATGCGGTCGCAAAGCTGCTGGGCCTCTTCCATGTATTGCGTTGTCAGGATCAAGGTGACCCCCTGCGTCTTGAGCTGCCGCAGCCTCTGCCAGATCAGATGCCTGGCCTGAGGATCGAGCCCCGTCGTGGGCTCGTCCGCAACGATCAATTTCGGGTGATTCAGCAGGGACCTGGCCACCAGCAACCGCCTCTTCATACCCGTGGAAAGTTCGTCTATCTTGGTTTTCCGCTTTTGTTCGAGCTCGACGAATTTCAGGAGGTCGGCGATCCGTTTCTTGGCTTCCCTCCTCCTTATGTCAAAGAAGTTCGCGAAGACCATGAGGTTCTCGTAAACGGTCAAGTCGACATCCAGGGTTATTTCTTGGGGAATCACCCCTGTCATCATCTTGATGGCTCTATTGTCGATATGAGCGGGCGTGCCGTTGACAATCAACGTGCCCGATGTCACGGGAGACACGCAGTGGATCATTTTTATGGTGGAGGTCTTGCCCGCGCCGTTCGGCCCCAGGAAGCCGAAGCATTCGCCTTCCTTTATTTCAAAGGATATCGCATCGACGGCCGTAAATTGACCGTACTTTTTCGTAAGGTCCTTGGCTGTGATGATGGTGTTCATAATAATGGCGTTTATGATAACAAATATCGGGCCAAGAATAAATGTTTTTGGGGACGCACCGTAACGGGACTCCTTCTCATCACGGGGGAAAAGACGCCTATTTGTAAGCAGGCAAGTGCTTGACATTTCAATTTCCCAAAAATATACTTTGCCCTTCAAAATGACCACCGAGACCATAGTTCTGCTCACGATTTTTGTCCCCATCATCGGTTCTTTCACCGTGCCGCTCGCCAGCCTTGTTTCCAGGCCCGTGCGGTCGGTCTGGGCCGTTCTTCTGGGCGCCGCCACCTCGCTCCTTCCTCTGCTTCTCCTCCCCACGGCGTTCGGCGGCGGAGAGACCATCATCCGGAAGGAATTCATTCTGGGGCTGGACTTCATCCTCATCATCGACCCGCTCTCCATCTTCATGTCCATCGTTTCCTCGTTCGTCGGGTTCCTGATCATTGTCTATTCGCTCGGCTACGTCCATCACGACGAGAACCAGGATGAATACTACCTGATGGTGATCCTTTTCATCGGGTCCATGATGGGCCTGGTCTACTCAGGAAACCTGATCTTCATGTACCTCTTCTGGGAGATCATCGCCGTCTGCTGCTGGCGCTTGATCGGGTTTTACAGGTTGAAAGACCATATCATCAAGGCCGACAAGGCCTTTCTCGTTACCTTCTTCGGCGCCGTGGTCATGCTCCTGGGATTTATCCAGATCTACGGGAACACAGGTTCCTTTGACCTGACGGCGATGCGGGGAACGATGATTCCGGGAACGGCCGTTCTGCTTATCCTCTTCGGTATGTTCAGCAAGTCGGCGACGGTCCCGCTCCACACCTGGCTGCCCGACGCCGGCGTGGCGCCGACGACGGTCACAGCGCTGCTGCACGCCGCCGTGCTCGTCAAGATTGGGGTGTACGCGTATGCGCGTCTTTTCCTCTATACATTTAAGCTTCCGGGTGACTGGCCGCTGGCCATACCCATCCTGGCCGTGATCTCAAGTCTGGTTGCGGCGGCCGCAGCCACTGTGGAAACCGACTTCAAGCGCATTCTGGCTTACTCCACGGTGAGCCAGATCGGCTATATCTTCCTCGGGTTCAGCGTGGCCAACGAGGCCGGGGTCTCGGGGTCGCTCCTCTTCATCCTGATGCACGGGCTGGCCAAAGCCGGACTCTTCCTCTGTGCGGGCATCGTGATCCACGCCACCCACAAGCGGGACATCCGGGAAATGGGCGGGCTTATCAAAACCATGCCCATCACTGCGGTTGCCTTTCTCCTCTGTGCCTTTTCCGTCATCGGGATTCCGCCCTTCGGCGGGTTCTTCTCAAAATTCCTGGTCATCATGGGGACAGTGAAGGCAGGTCTGGTTTGGGTCGCCGCTGTTGCGCTCTTTACGGCTGTCCTGACCATGTTTTACCTTTTGAAGGTGTTCAGCCAGGTTTTCCTGGGTGAACCCAAAGCCCTCGCCCCTGAAAAGACAAGATCCATGGTTTTTGTCGTCGCCTTGCTCGCCTTCTTATCGCTTGTCGCCGGCATCTTCGTTTCTTATCCCGCTAAGCTGGCCGAGATCGCGACGAGCCAGATTAATTGGTGGCTCAAATGACACCGAATATGCTTTTGTGGATGATTTTTCTGCCCGCCGCTGTCGCCGTGATTTGTTTGCTCATTCCCTCGCGCGTCAAGCTCCTGAGAGAGGGCATCGCCCTTATCGCCTCTGTCGGTGTCTGTTATCTCGCCTACGCCCTTTTCCAGGTTAAGAACCTCGAATTCCGCGTGCCGTGGATGGGACAAGGGATCAAGTTCGAATTGCGCCTGTACCATTTCTCAAGCTTCATCCTCCTCGGTCTTGCCGGCTTCCTCTTCCTCATCACGCTGTATTCGACCGTCAAGATGAAGAACCATCCGCGGGTTCGCGAGTACTACGCCTACGTATTTCTGTCCGCCGCCCTGGCGAACGGGGCCGTGCTTGCCGATAATTTCGTTCCCCTGGTCTTCTTCTGGGAAGGACTGCTCCTGACCCTGTACGGCCTGATTTCTGTCGGCGGCCAAAAATCGAACCGCACCGCGGTCAAGGCGTTTATCATCAGCGGGTTCTGCGATTTCTCGATGCTCCTGGGCATCGGCATCCTCTGGGTGACGACCGGCACGCTGACGATGTCGCAGGTTTCAGTCAAGCCCGAAGGCCTGGCCGCCGTCGGATTCATCATGATGATGATCGGCGCCATCGGCAAAGCGGGCGCCATGCCGTTCCACACCTGGATTCCCGATGCCGCCATCGACGCGCCGGTGAGCTTTATGGCCTTCATGCCGGCGGCCTTTGAAAAACTGCTGGGCATCTATCTTCTGGCGCGAATCACGCTTGACTTTTTCCAGCTGGAAAAGAACAGCACGCTAGCAATCCTCCTCATGATCATCGGAGCGGCGACAATTGTCTTCGCCGTTTTCATGGCACTCGTCCAGAAGGATTTCAAGCGGCTGTTGTCATACCACGCCGTCAGCCAGGTGGGATACATGGTCCTGGGCATCGGGACCGGCGTTCCCATCGGCATCGCCGGCGGGATCTTTCATATGATTAACCACGCTATGTATAAATGCGGGCTGTTCCTGAGCTCCGGCTCGGTCGAGCATCGCACTGGCACCACAGAACTCAAGAAACTGGGCGGGCTGGGCAAAGAGATGCCGCTGACCGCCTTCGGTTTCAGCGTTTGCGCTCTGGCGATCTCGGGCGTCTGGCCCCTGAACGGGTTCGTCTCGAAAGAAATGGTCTTTCACGGCGCGCTCGAAACAGGCTACACGGTCTTCGCCATCGCCGCCTGGGTCGGTGCCATCTTCACCTTCGCTTCATTCCTCAAGGCCGGCCACTCTGTCTTTTTCGGCCCGAGAACCCAGGAGGTTGCCAAAGTGAAGGAGAGCGAAGCGCCCATCTTCGTTCCGATTCTGATCCTGGCGCTTCTGTGCATCACCTTCGGTGTTTATAACAAGCTCCCGTTGACCAATTTCATCCAGCCCATTCTTGAAGGCCACGTCGAGGCCGGAGAGAGCATCGACTTCACGGCGCATGCCCTGAGCCTGGCCAACCCCGTGGCCGGGATTTCCATACTCTGCCTGCTCCTCGCGCTCGCGCTCCACTTCTACGGCTGGAAACGCGGCGATAAGAAAGCCTATCTCGCCTCCGAGCCCGTCCACAAGTTCCCCGTATTGAAGACCATCTACGACCTGGCCGAAGCGCGCATCTTCGACATCTACGAGCAGGGCATCATCTTCCTGAGGAATTTTTCGCTTGTCCTGTTCAAAGGCATCGACCGGCCGATCGATTTCTTTTACGAGAAAATCGTCACGGCGGCGGGCCGGGCTTTCACCAGCGTCCTGAGGAAAGCCCATACCGGGCACTACGCTAATTACCTGGCCTGGTGTATCGGCGGTCTGGTCCTCGTTGCCGCCCTGATCAATTTGCTGATAAAGTGATAAAATGGAGTATTTAACGATATAGAGGAGGACCTTTGATTTTCCTGTTTATAGGTTTGCCGCTCCTGGTTGCCGCGGTGCTTCCCTTGATCGGAAAGGTCTCAAAAAAAATCCTGCCCGATCTGCTGACGAACGCCGTCTTCCTCTTCCTGTTCGTCCTCGCCGTCACCAGCGGCCGGCAGATGATCAGTCAGGGGCCCGTCCTCAAGCAGCTCAACTGGCTGGGCGAGCCAATCAACATCCAGGTCGCGGTGGACGGTTTCAGCCTGTTCATGCTAATGGCCATCGCGCTCGTGACCCTGTGCGTCGGACTGTTCTCCATCAACTATATGGACCACTACGGCTCCAAAGCGAACTACTACGCCCTGCTCTTGATGATGATGACGGGGATGAACGGGCTCGTGCTCGTGACCGACTTCTTCAGCCTTTACCTTTTCCTGGAAGTCGCCGCTATCGCTTCTTATGCTCTGGTCGCTTACGGTCTGGAGCATGACGAACTCGAGGCCTCATTCAAATACCTGATGCTCTCGGTCATCGCCTCTGCGGCCATCCTCTTCAGCATTGCCGTGATTTACGGCATGACAGGAAGCCTTGGCTTTGCCGCCGTGGGTGATGGACTGCGGGCTCTGGATGCCAGACTTGTGGTCGGCTTCTGCGCCGCCCTCTTCATCATGGGTTTCGGGTTGAAAGCCGCCCTGATTCCGTTCCACGCCTGGCTGCCGGACGCGCACCCTTCAGCGCCTGCGCCAATCTCGGCCATCCTTTCAGGCCTGCTCATCAAGGTCTCCGGCGTCTATGCCCTTACCAGAATATTCTTTAATGTTTTCGGCCTGACGGCCACCCTTTCCCAGGTCCTAATGTGGCTTGGCGCCGTTTCCATCGTCGTCGCGGGGTTCTTGGCCCTCGGCCAGAAAGACCTGAAGCGCCTGCTGGCCTATTCCTCGATCAGCCAGGTCGGGTATGTCGTCCTTGGATTGGGGATAGGCACTCCGCTCGGAATCGCCGGCGGGCTTTTCCACCTCTTCAATCACGCCCTGGCCAAGGGGCTCCTGTTCTTGAATTCCGGGTCGGTCCAGATGGCCACGGGCACTCGGAACATGGATGACATGGGCGGGCTGGCCAAGCGGATGCCCCTGACGGCGGCCACGAGCATCGTCGGCTCGCTCTCGATCTCGGGCGTGCCTCCGCTCAGCGGGTTCTGGAGCAAGTTGATCATCATCATGGCCCTCGTTCAGTCGGGCGAATGGGTTCTTGCCGTCATCGCTGTCCTGGCCAGCGTGCTGACGCTCTGGTACTACCTGCTCATTCAGCGCAAGGTCTTCTTCGGCAAGCTCAACGAGCGCTGGACGGCCATCAAGGAGGCGCCTTTCTGGATGACGGCGGCGACGGTTATTCTCGCTCTTCTCTCGATCGGCATCGGCATTTTTTTCACCTTCGTTATAAAATCCTGGATCCAGCCTGCTTCGGATGTGCTGGTTAAGGGAATTCATCTCGCGCTCGGTTCTTGGGGATTTTAAAAGATGATCCTGCAAATACTGCTCTTGACCGGATTGGTTCTCTTCTCCATTCTGGCGATCCTGTCCAAGGACCTCCTCAAATCGGCTATCAGCCTCGCCGTTGCCAGCCTCCTCCTCGGGATCGTCTTTTTCCGGATGGGAGCTTCTTACGCCGGCGTCTTTGAGATCTCGGTCGTGGCCGGGTTGATCACGGTTCTTTTCATCCTGACCATCGCCCTGACCAAAGCCGAGGGCGATGTCCGGGAGTCCAACCTTGCCAAGGTCGTCTTTCCCCTGTTCTTCGTCGCGTTCATCATCATCGACGCGCTCGTCATGAAAGGCCTTATCCAGAAGATCCCGGCGTTGCCCGGGACGGCGGAGCAAGGCGCCTTCGGAGATGTCCTCTGGAAACAGAGGAGCTTTGATCTTATCGGGCAGCTCGCCATCATTCTCGCGGGCGTGTTTTCCGTCCTGGCCTTGTTCCGAAAGAGGGACAAAGATGAATAGCACCTGGTTCCTTTACCTGGGCTTTGCCGCCCTCCTCCTGTTCGTAGGCATCTACTGCTTGCTGACCATGAGAAACCTGATCAAACTGTTCATCGGCATTGAAATCATCAGCAAGGCGGTGAGCCTGGCGTTGCTGACCAGCGGGTTCGTCAGGAACAACATCCTCCTGGCTCAGAGCCTGGTGATTACCTTTATCGTGGTCGAGGTGAGCCTTGTCGCGACCGCCCTGGCCATCATCATCAATATCTACAGGCATACCAAGAGCCTGGACGTTCGAAAGCTCGCGAAATTGAAAGGGTAACGAATGAAAGGGATTGACTTTCTTATATCGCCGCCCGTGGCCTTCGTCCTTTATCTCCTCGTCGTCTTCCTGATCTATCTTCTGGGAAAGCGCATGGCCCCCAAGCTGACCAAGGTCGGCGGGAAGCTCACGACCTATGCCTGCGGTGAGGATATCCCGGGCGCCAAGGTCCAGTTCGGCTACAGGCTCTTCTTTTTTATCGCTCTGTTCTTCACCATTATGCATGTGGCTGCTCTGATGATCGCGACCGTCCCTTCCGGAAAGATCGTCCTCTTCGCCATGCTGTATTTGGCCGTGATTTTCCTATCGATTATGGCCCTCGTGACAAGGAGTTGAAATGCTGAATCGACTTGTGCGCTGGTCACGGATCAAATCTCCGTGGATTCTGCATCTCAATTCAGGCGCCTGCAACGCCTGTGACATCGAAATCGTGGCGGCGCTGACACCCCGCTTCGACGCGGAGCGTTTCGGGGTGCTCCTCAAAGCCACGCCCCGGCACGCCGATGTCATCATTGCCACCGGCCCCGTGACCCGGCAGATCAAGGACCGCATCATCCGCATCTATGAGCAAACGCCCGACCCGAAATTCGTCATCGCCGTGGGCGCCTGCGCCATGTCGGGCTGCGTCTACCGCGGCGCTTACAACATCATGGGAGGCCTGGACCAGGTCATTCCGGTGAACGTGTACGTTCCCGGCTGCCCGGCCCGACCGGATGCCATCCTGGACGGCGTCGTCAAGCTCCTGGGGACATTATAGATTTTGAGGGCTCTATGACCGACCTTGAAATTATGGAAAAAGCAAAAAGCCTCTTCGGCGACAAGATCGTCGAGATGACCAACCCGGCCGTGAGGCGCATCTTTATAAAAGTCGAGCCCCAGAATCTGGTGCCTGTCATAGCCGGCTTGAGAAAAGACCTGAACATCACGTATGTGGCGACCATCAGCGGCGTGGATTTGGGCGAGTCCTTCGAGATCCTCTATCATTTCGGCCATGACCACGGCAGCCTCACCGTCCGCACCCAGATTCCGCGGGCCAATCCGCATGTCGAAAGCATCTGCTCAGTCATTCCGGGAGCGATCTTTTATGAGCGGGAACTCCAGGACATGTTCGGCCTGATCGTCGATCATATTCCCGACCCCAGGCCGCTGGTGGTGCCCGATGACTGGCCGGCCAACAATTTTCCCCTGAGGAAGGACTGGAAATACGAGCGGCCCCCTGAAATTATTCCCGGAGGAAAGAAATGAAGTTCACCATACCCATCGGCCCCCAGCACCCCGCTCTCAAAGAGCCGATCAGCCTGAGGATGACCGTCGAAGGCGAGGTCATCCGGGACGCCGATATCCGCCTGGGCTACAACCACCGGGGGCTGGAAAAGCTGGCCGAAGAAAAAACCTGGATTCAGAATATTTATCTGACCGAGCGGATCTGCGGCATCTGCTCTCACTCCCACTCCACGTGCTATGTCCAGGGCGTGGAGAAACTCATGGAGATCACTCCGCCCAAACGCGGCAACTATATCCGCTATCTCGTTTCCGAGCTCGAACGGATCCACAGCCATCTGCTCTGGCTGGGCGTCGCCGGTCATGAGGCCGGGTTTGATTCCTTTTTCATGTATACCTGGCGCGACCGGGAGGTCGTCATGGACATCCTGGAGATGATCTCCGGAAACCGAGTCCACTACGCCATCAACACCCTCGGCGGAGTCCGCCGCGACCTCGACGAGATGCAAATCAAGAAGAGCCTCGAGGGCATCGAGATCCTGAAGAAACGGACTGAATACTACTTCAAGATCGGCGCCAACGAGCCGACCTTTGTGGCACGGCTTGCCGGTGTCGGGTATTTGTCCAAGGAACAAGCCATAAACCTGTGCACCGTCGGCCCGACCGCGCGTGCGTCCGATATCCCCAGGGACGTTCGGAAGGACGACCCGCATGCCGTCTATGACGAGGTTCCCTTCGATGTCTGCACGGCCGACACGTGCGATGTCCTGGGAAGGGTTGTGGTTCGGGTCAAGGAACTTATGGAATCTTACAAGATCTGTGAGTTCCTGCTCAAGAACCTCCCGGCCGGGGAAATTGCTGTGAAAGCGCCGAGGAAAGCCAAACCGAACGAATTCCTCAGCCGTTACGAAGCGCCCCGCGGAGAGAACACTCACTACATCAAATCCAACGGGTCGGATAAACCGGAGAGGCTCAAGGTTCGGGCCCCGACATTGGCCAACTATCCGGCCACGGTCGAAATGCTCAGGAACGGGTTCATCGCCGATATTCCGCTGATCTTCGCCGCCATCGACCCCTGCATCTGCTGCGCCGAGCGGACCGTCGAGCTCATAAACGGCCGGTCCGGCGAGGAAAAAATCGTGCGTTTCAGCGAGTTAAGAAAACTGGCCGAAGAGCGGTTTAAGAAATTCCCACCGATAAGGAATGCAGTATGGCCGTTGTGAAAACACTGGTGTATCTCCTGGTCTATCCGGGGATCATCTTCCTCTTCGTCTACTCCACGTTCTGTGAATGGTTCGACCGGAAAGTCTATGCCCGCCTCCAGAACCGGATGGGCCCGACGCACACGGGACGCTGGGGAATACTTCAGCCGGTCGCGGATTTCTTCAAGCTCATGTCCAAGGAGGATGTCGTTCCCGATCAAGCGGACAAAACACTGTTCAATCTGCTTCCTGTCGTCGGCCTGGCCATCGTCGGCACGGCGGGCCTGCTCCTGCCTGTTTGGCACTTCAACCCGGCGGAATCCGGTTTCAACTCGTTCTCCGGCGATATCATCGTTATCCTTTACCTCCTTAGCCTGCCGACATTGATCTTCTTCCTGGCCGGCTGGTCGTCCACCAACTATTTTTCCACTATCGGCGGCACCCGGGTGCTGACCATGCTTTTCGGGTATGAAGTCCCTCTTTTTATGGCCGTCCTCAGCCCGGCGATCCTGGCCAATTCCTGGCGGCTCGCTGAAATCGCCGCCTTCTACCAGAAGAAGCCTTGGTTCATTCTGCCCAACCTTCTCGGTTTCGTCATCGCTCTTATTTGCGTCCAGGCCAAGCTCGAGCGGACGCCGTTTGATATTCCCCATGCCGAGACGGAGATTGTCGGTGGGACGTTCACCGAATATTCGGGGAAGAAACTGGCTTTTTTCCGCCTCATGACCGACATCGAGCTAGTTGTCTCGAGCGGGCTCGTCGCCGCGGTCTTCCTGGGAGGCTTTCCCGGTGGTCTGTGGCTCGGCCTGCTGAATTTTATTGTTAAGACGCTGTTTGTTATCTTTTTCCTGTCGCTCCTCCGGGCCTTGACCTCGAGGATTAGAGTGGACCAAGTTGTTTCCTTCGCCTGGAAATATTTGGCCCCTCTGGCCGTCCTCCAGCTTTTGATCGTCATTTTAATCAAGGGATGGCTGCTATGAGACTTGCGGTTTTTCTTCCGGAACTCCTCCGACATCTCTTTAAAAAGCCAGCCACGGTGGATTATCCTTTCAAGAAGCTCGAGGTCCCCAAGGGCTTTCGCGGCACACCCTTTCTTCATCCCGACCTCTGTATCGCCTGCCGGGCTTGTGAGCGGGACTGTCCCGCCGAGGCGATCGAGATCAGGTCGGTGAGCGAAGTCGAGAAGAAATTTGAAATGGTCATTCATAATGACCGCTGCATTCACTGTGCCCAGTGCGTGGACTCCTGCCCGGTCACGCCGGTCAAGGCCATGGAAATGGACCACCTGTTCGAGATTGCCGGGTTTGACCGCCACGACCTCAAAATGAAATGGGAATTCGTGCGAGCCGTCCTCAAGAAAGAGCCCAAGCCGTCGCCGGCGAAGCCGGAATCCTCCCCAAAAACCGAACCTGCGCAGTCCTGAGAATACCATTTTTTCATTTGGCATGAGAAAGAATTCCCCGTTCTCTCGGCCGGCCTGGAAGGGCCGTATCAGGAAGGAAATCCAGGCGGCTGCCCGGGTCCTCATCCTCGGCGTCGGGAATCTCGCCAAAGGCGATGATGCCGCGGGCCTTGTTTGCGCGGGAAAACTCAAGAAATTGATGCGGGGTAAGGCCCGCCCGCGCCTAAGAATTCTCCTCGGCTATGAGACTCCTGAAAATTTGACCGGCAAAATCCGCAAATTCGACCCCGACCTTGTCCTGATCTTAGACGCCGCCGCTGGACAATACGAACCGGGGAACATTTTTATTGTGGAAAAAGAGCGGATCCAAGACGAAGGTGCCTCGGCGCACAGAATTTCGCTGGCGCTTCTGATCTCTTATCTGGAAGAGACGGTCGGCTGCAAAGTCATCGTCCTGGGGATTCAGCCTCTCAACTTAAGCCTCAGCCAGGGTGTCTCCGGGCCCGTCAAAAAATCCGTGGCTGGGCTGGCTGAGCATCTCGCCCATATTCTCACCCGATACTCCGTTCTTAAGTCATAGCAGCGCTCTCACACATGCCGATAGAATTGTGTCATCGCGAGCGAAGCGTAGCGATCCGACCCTTTGGGTCGTCCCGAGCATGGCGAGGGATCTCACCGTATGAGGCTGAGATCGCTTGGTCGCTTCACTCCTCGCGACGACTTCGTCGGATTGCCGCGCTCCCTTCGGTCGCTCGCAATGACAATAAGACCAATATCTTTTCCTCCTGCCGGCAATTAGGGCGTGTTTCACATGATTGACTCTTTGTTTGGATCGTGCTAATGACAACTTATATCTTCACCAAAGGAGTATAAAATGAGGAAAAGGCTTTTCGCCCTAATTGTTTTTGCGGCCGTTATTCTGACTCTTTCGACTTGCCAGAATCAAACTGGGAAAGGAACCGAGCTTCAATATCCCCTAACAACAAAAAGCGAGCAAGTCGACGATTACTTTGGAACAAAAGTCGCCGACCCGTACCGCTGGCTGGAGGATGATAACGCAGAAGAGGTTAAACAATGGGTCAAAGAAGAGAACGCGGTCACTTTCGGCTTTCTGGACAAAGTCCCCTTCAGAGAAAAGATCCGGAGCCGTTTGAAAGAGATTTATAACTACCCGAGGTATTCTTCGCCCTTCCGGGCCGGGGACTACTATTTCTTTTATAAAAATGACGGCCTCCAGAATCAGTCGGTCATCTATATTCAGAAGGGATTGGACGGCCAGCCCGAAGTCTTTATCGACCCCAACGCCCTGTCTCCGGACGGCACGGTCCGAATCGGCCTGATTTCGTTTTCTAAGGACAACCGCTATGTCGCCGTATCCAGAGGAGAAGCCGGGTCAGACTGGTCTGCGATCAAAGTGATGGAAGTCGAGACAAAGAAAGAATTGAGCGACCTTATCCAGTGGGTCAAATTTTCTGGTGCCTCCTGGCAGGGTAACGGGTTCTATTACAGCGCCTATGACAAGCCCGCTGCCGGCCGGGAGCTGACAGCAAAAAATGAGTTCCAAAAAGTCTTTTACCACAAGCTGGGCGACCCGCAGGAGAAAGATGTCCTGATCTACGAGGACAAGGAACATCCTCTTCGCTATTTCGGGGTGGATACAACTGAGGATGAGAAATATCTCTTTTTGACTATCTCCCAGGGAACCCATGGCAATGAGCTTTATTACAAGGACCTTACGGCCAGGAAGATGGATTTCCAGCCATTAATCAAAGGGTTCGAATATAACGCTAACGTCATTGACGCTGTCGGCGATAAGTTCCTCCTTTTTACTGACATCGATGCCCCCAATTACAGGGTCGCTCTTATGGACCCCAAGTCGCCAGCCAAGGAGAACTGGCAGGCGGTTATTCCTGAGAAGCCTGAGGTCCTCAGCAACTCCAGAGCGGCGGGCGGACAGCTGTTCTGTAGCTATGAAAAGGACGCCAACACCAAGGTCTTTCAGTATGACCTCACAGGCAAGCTACTCAAAGAGATTGAATTGCCCGCCCTGGGAACGGCCGGAGGTTTCGCCGGCAAGAGAGACGAGAGGGTTCTCTTCTACACCTTTACTTCCTTTACTTATCCTCCCACCATTTATAAATATGACCTCGCCACCGGCAGGACCGACGTTTTCCGCAAGGCCGAAGTCAAGTTCAACCCGGATAATTTTGAGGTCAAACAGGTCTTTTATTCGAGCAAAGACGGGACCAAGGTCCCGATGTTCATCGTTTCGAAAAAGGGGTTGCAGCAGAACGGCAAAAATCCCGCCTACCTCTACGGTTATGGCGGATTCAACAGCAGCGAAGTCCCGTCGTTCAACCCCTCCAGGATCATTCTCCTGGAAAATGGAGTGATCTTTGCCCTGGCCAATCTGCGGGGCGGCGGGGAGTACGGCGAGACCTGGCACAAGGCCGGGATGCTTCTTAATAAACAGAATGTTTTTGACGACTTTATCGGAGCCGCCGAATACCTCATCAACGAAAAATACACGTCCTCGAACTACCTGGCCATCGCCGGAGGCTCCAATGGCGGTCTCCTGGTTGGCGCGGCCATGACCCAACGGCCGGATTTGTTCAAAGTGGCCTTACCGGCTGTAGGCGTCATGGACATGCTCCGCTACCATAAATTCACCGTCGGGTGGGGGTGGGCAGTGGAATATGGCTCGAGCGACGATGAGAACAACTTCAAAAACCTCTATTCCTATTCGCCTCTCCACAACATCAAGGATGGCGTCTGCTATCCGGCGACACTGGTGACCACGGCCGATCATGACGATAGGGTTGTGCCGGCGCATTCATTCAAGTTCGCCGCAACCCTCCAGCAAAAACAGAGCTGCAGGAATCCGGTCCTGATCAGGATCGAGACGCGTTCCGGGCACGGGGCGAGCAATATCACCAAAGCCCTTGACCTGCTCACAGATACTTTTTCTTTCATGTTCTACAATATGGGATTAAAGCCAAGGTACGAACTCTCAAAGTAATTGATTTTGCGGGATTACAAACGAGTCCAGCCGATTGCAAAAAGGACCGGCTTAATATAGAATTCCTTGGTCAAAAAGCACTCTTTTATCGAACAGGAACGCCCAGGCTTTTCAAAGAAACGAACAATGAGACATAAAATAGCTTTATTGGCCGCGCTCCTGGCCGCCTCAGGGGCCTGCTCGCTGAATAAAATGGCCATGAATAAAGTGGCCGGGATGCTCTCTGCTCCCTCGGGGAACAACGTCTTTACCCAGGATAACGACCCTGACCTGGTGGGTGATGCCCTGCCCTTCGCCATCAAACTCTATGAATCCCTGCTGGCCTCCGTCCCCGACAATGAGGGTCTGCGGCTGCGCACGGGAAGCCTCTACATTATGTATGCCAACGCTTTTCTCCAGACCCCGGCAGACATGATGCCCCGGCAGCAGCTGGATGAGAAGGAGTTCATGCTCGAGCGGGCCAAAAACCTCTATCTCCGCGGTAGAGATATCCTTATCGTGGGCCTGGAAAAGAAAAACCCCAGCCTGCTGCAGGAGCTGAAGAATCGAAAATACAAGGAAGCACTCGCGCCTTACGCCAAGAAAGACGTGCCCACTCTTTACTGGACGGCCGCCGGCTGGGTGGGGGCGTTCGGCGTTGACCCTTTTGACATGAAAATCGGGTTGACTCTGCCCCAGGCGGCGGCGATGATGGAGCGCGTCATCGAACTCGACCCCGGGTTCAATAGGGGAGCGGTTCACAATTTTTACATTCTCTATTACGGCTCGCTTCCCGATTACATGGGCGGCGACCCGAAAAAAGCGCGTGAGCATTTTGAGCTGGCCGTGGCCGCGTCGGGAAACCGTGACACCTCGCCTCTGATTTCGCTGGCCACGGCCGTGGACGTAAAAGAGCAGAATGTGGAAGAATTCAAATCCCTCTTGCAGAGGGTTCTGGCGTTTGACCCGGACTCCGACCTGGACAACCGGCTGGTCAACACCCTCAACCAGAGAAAGGCGCGCTGGCTGCTCGATCATCTGGATGATTATTTTCTTTTGGAGGATTCCAAGTGAATGACCGGCGAATATTGCTCCTTGCCTTGTTGATGCTGCTGCTGTGCACCGCCAGCCTTCGGGCCGTCACCGTCATCAAGATCGGAAGCATTGCTCCCAGCCGCTCTCCCTGGGATAAGGCCTTGAACGAAGTCGCTGCGGATTGGGAAAAGCTCTCCAACGGGGCCATCCAGGTCAAGATATATGCCGGCGGCATCACCGGTACCGAGCTGGACATGATCCGCAAGATGCGCCTGGGAACGCTCAACGGTGCCGCTCTAACCAACATGGGCATGACCAAGATCAACCGCGACCTGTTTGTGCTCTCTACTCCTTTCCTGACTGATTCGGAACAAGAATTTCAATATCTTTTCGATCAATTGAAGCCGGTCTTCCAAAAGCAGGTTGAAGAAAAAGGGTTCAAGGTTCTGCTCTGGACGCAGGCGGGCTGGAACTATTTTTTCACCAAGGGCAAAGTCACTTATCCGGAGGACATGAAAAAGTACAAAATCTCTTTCACCACCGACGAACCGGAGATGGAACAGGCCTGGAAGAAAATGGGCTACCAGGTTGTTCCTGGTGAGTCCAAGGATTTGATGATGTCACT
>CAZOKP010000041.1:0-23445 GCA_964580435.1 uncultured Eubacteriales bacterium | reverse complement strand
CCGGGCTTTCCTTGACTAATCCCCGGATAAAGACTATATTCTATTTGCCCTTTGGCAGCGCCCAAAATCATATGTTCGGAAATATCGGCCTCCCCGAGCTCCTCATCATCATGGTCATTGCCCTGCTGATTTTTGGGCCCAAAAAACTCCCCGAGGTGGGCAAATCGATCGGCAAGGCCCTCCGGGAATTCCGCAAGGCTTCGGATGAAATCAAGGACAAGATCGACCAGGAGATTCACGCCGAAGAGTTCCGGGAAATCAAGGAAGAGCTAAAAAAGGACATCGACCAGGATGAGGAAGGGAAGAAAATCTCCTGACGAGATGACCTTCCTTGAACATCTCGAAGACCTCAGGAAAAGACTCTTTTATTCCGCCATCGCGATTTTTGTTGTCGTCATTCCCTGCTGGATCTTCAGCAAGAAGGTTTTTGAGATTCTATCCAGGCCGGTGACCCAATACCTGCCCGAAGGCGTTAAAATGGCCTACACCAGCCTAACCGCCCCGTTCATGCTCTATATGAAGGTGGCCTTCCTCACGGCCATTTTTATCACGGCCCCGTTCCTCTTTCTCCAGCTCTGGTATTTTGTCGCTCCGGGCCTCTACCAGAAAGAAAAAAAATATGTCATCCCGTTTGTCCTGTTCACCACGATTTTCTTTATCCTCGGCGCCGTCTTCGGCTATTTCATTGTTTTCCCCTGGGCCTGCCGCTTTTTTATCAGCCTGGGCTCGGACTTCAACCCGGTCCTGACGGTCGATACGTATTTCAGCTTTTCCTTGAAGGTGCTTCTCGGAATCGCCCTGGTCTTTGAGACGCCGACGCTCATTTTTTTCCTTTCGAAACTCGGCCTCATAACCTCCCGCTGGATGATCCGAAATTTCAAATACGCCGTCCTAGCCGTCTTCGTCATCGCCGCCGTGATCACGCCCACCCCCGACATGATTACCCAGAGCATCGTCGCCGTCCCCATGCTCGTTCTCTATACTCTGGGCATTCTGATTGCTTTTCTCTTCGGCAAGGAACGGAAGGACCGCCGCAAGACGAAGGACACGCCGGAGGAAAGCAGAAAGGATATCTCTGGATAGCCCGACGGAACAAGGACAAAATATGGAAAAAGAAAGGCGGCTCATCGGCCTCACCGGAACGAACGGAGCGGGAAAAGGAGAGGTGGCCACTGCTCTCGTGAAAAAGGGCTGCGCGTATTTCTCTCTATCAGACGAGATCCGCGAGGAGTTGAGAAAAAAAGGGAAGGAGCCCACCCGGGATAATCTGATCGCCCAGGGGAACGCCCTGCGCAAACGATATGGCGCCGATATCCTGGCCCGCCGGGTGATGAGAAAAGTCAAAGGGGAAAAAGCTGTCATCGACAGCATCCGCACCGGCGAAGAGGTCGCTTTTCTCCGCAAACAGAGGGGCTTTCTTCTCGTGGCGGTCGATGCGCCGGTTGAGCTGAGGTACAAAAGAGCAAGAAAAAGAGGAAGGGCGGAGTCGGCCTCGACCCTGGCGGAATTCATCGCCAAAGAAAATGAGGAAATGACGGGTGAGGCCGGGGAACAGCAGCTGCGTCGCTGTCTCGCCCTGGCCGATATCACCATCATCAACAACGGCACGTTGGCCGCTCTTCACCGAAAGATAGAGAAATGCCTATGAAGTCAAAACGGATCTCTAAAGACGATTATTATCTTGGGATCGCCAAGGAAGTCGCCCGCCGAAGCACCTGTTTTCGGCGCTCCATCGGCACCATCATCGTCCGGGATGACCAGATCATTTCCACAGGGTACGCGGGCGCGCCGCGCAAGACCAGGGACAGCCTCGAGCACGGGTTCTGTCTTCGTGACAAGCTCGGCATCCCCCACGGCGAGCGCTATGAACTCTGCCGGAGCGTGCACGCCGAACAAAACGCCATCATCAACGCGGCCCGGGCGGGGGTCAGCCTCCTCGGCGGGGACATCTATATCTACGGCAGCATCTCCGGCGAGGAAAAACCCGTGAATGCCTTCCCCTGCTTCATTTGCAAGAAGATGATCATCAATGCCGGCCTTGACCGGGTCGTCTGCTCCACGGCCACGGGCAAGAAAAAGATCTTCCGCGTCTCTCAGTGGACGAAGGACTGGACCAAGGGCGACATCATCGACGACCGACATCAGTATGGATAAGCTGAAGTTCTTTTTCCTTATTATTCTTATTATCTCTATCGTTTCTCTGCATCCATCATCTTTGGGTTCGCACTTGCCCCAGGAGACGGCGCCTCCCCAGGAGCCCAAGGTCGGTCTCCTTAGGCTCCTGGGCCTTTCCGCATCCCCTGAATCCATCGACTATGTTCAGAACAAGACGCAATTCCAGCTCCACACGCTTCTCACCGAGCAGCGCCACCCCAAGACCTGGAACCTGAGCGAGCGCGCCCAGAAGGACGCTGCCGATGGACTGAGGATGCTGTTCTCAGTGGACAACGATATCAGCAGGCGCCTTGATTCCCTGGCCTCGGATAAGCAGGCTCTCGAACCGCTCGTCTCGGCCCTCAGAGAAGCCGTCCTTTCCCAGGACAGGATCTATATTTACGGCTGCGGGGCCACTGGACGGCTGGCCAAGCAGATGGAAAGCTGTTTCTGGCGTCCCTTCTGGAGAGCAATCAAAGCGGACGAAAAAATCTGGCCGAAACTCAAACCACGCCTTTCCCCCGCCATCGAGGACGAACTCATCGGCGAGATGACCGGAGCCGACCGCGCCCTGATCAGCTCGCTCGAAGGATTCGAAGACCTGCAGCTTATCGGCCGGCTCCAGCTCACCGACAGGGGAGTCAAAAAGGGGGATGTGGTGATCTGTGTTACTGAAGGCGGCGAAACTTCCTCGGTCATCGGGACGATCCTTGCCGCTCTTGACTTGTGGAAAGAGAACGGAGTCTACGACCCTGCCGAGACTCGAAAGAAGCTCTTTTTCGTCTACAATAATCCCGACGACCGACTCCTGCCTTTCGAGCGCAGCCGCCGGGTGATCGAGGAGCCGGGCATCACTAAGCTCAACCTGGCCACCGGCCCTCAAGCCATCACCGGATCCACCCGGATGCAGGCCACGACCATCGAAACCTATGTCATCGGGAACGCCCTCCAGGAGGCCGTCCGCCGGACCTTGGGAGAACTCCTTTCCAAAAAGGAATTGGCCAAGGCTGGGTTCGAAAACGCTCCGACGTTTGAAGAAAGGGTCCGCAGGTTTTCTTCTGTCCTCGACGAAGTGAAGAGGAACGTCCCGGCGATCGCCCCGCTGACCCTGCTCGAATCCGGCACGTACGCTCAGGCTCATTTTTCCACATACTTCGCCAGAAAAACGATGATCACTGTCTTCATCGACAGTACCGAACGAAGCCCGACCTTCCGACTCTATCCTCTCGATACGACGGCCGCGCCAAAACGCAGGTGCTGGATCCAGGTCTGGACGCCGGCCGGCAACCTTGAAGAGGCATGGCAGGCTTTTCTCGGCCGGCCTTTCCGGGGCCTGTCTCCTGAATTTTACCAGAAGCCTTTCGAAGTGGAGATCGAAGACTCCTATCTCCGCCAGGCCGCCCTGGAGAGCTTGAAACGGGCCGGCAACGACCAGCGGTCCCTTTATGATTTTTCCTTCTCTGAGGCGAACATCCAAAGGCGCGGCCCAAAAAAGGGCGACCTCGGAGTGATGATCCTCGTCAACCCGGAGGAAGAGGAACTCCAAAAAGAGGGTTCCGCCTCCCGCCGGTTTGCTGACCTCTTTCTCCAGAACGGGGCCAAACTCGCCCTGATCATCGTTGGCAATACGCCTGCCACTGGATTTTCCGAATTCCTTCCCGGCACCGCAGGGCCGTTCATCCATCTCCGCATCTCCGACGAAAACGATCCCTTCGGTGTGAGCCAGCAGGTCGGCCTGAAAATGCTCCTCAACGCCCACTCCACGGAAGTGATGACGCTCCTCGGAAAAGTCATCGGCAACACGATGACCAATGTCAGCCCCTCGAATCTCAAGTTAATCGGACGGGCCACCTACCTCATCCAGTCCCACGTCAACGATGTCCAGGCTCGTCCCGCGTGGGTGAAACAGCGCGGCTACCGCGAGCCCATTTCCTACGGCGAAGCCAACGCCGTCCTCTTCGACGCCATCGCCTTCCTCAAAGACAAAAAAGAGACCGCAGGCCAGACGGCGGAGGTGGCCATCTCCATCATCCGCATCCTTGAGTCCTTGCGCCAGAACAGGGGGATTTCCAATGAGGACGCGCTGGAGTTGCTCCAGAAAGTCGGGCTGAGTCAATACCTGGCTACGGTCAATTGAGCCGCGAAACCCGTGTTGCTTGCGTCCTTGTGGTCTTCCGGATCAGGGAGTCGTGGGGACATCGTAGCAGGGGGCGATGTGCCGTGGCTTTTTCTCCGGCTTCTGCCGGACCTGCGGATAAACGAACAATTCGCCGACATAATTGCGCAGGACGACCTGCTCGTCATTGATGGACTGGAGGTAGGAAGGCACGATCGGGATTTTTCCCCCGCCGCCCGGAGCATCGATAACATAATACGGGACGGCGAGCCCTGAGGTCCAGCCCCGCAGCGTCTCCATGATCTCAACCCCTTTCTCGACGGTTGTCCGCAGGTGAGCCGTGCCCTTAACGTAATCCGCCTGGTAGATGTAGTACGGCCTGACCCTCACGGTCAGGAGCTTCTGCATCAACCTTTTCATCACGACGGGGTCGTCGTTGACCCCGCGCAAAAGGACGGTCTGGTTCCCCAAAGGTATTCCTGCGTCAGCCAGGAGGCCGAGCGCCCGAGCGGATTCCTCGGTGATCTCATCAGGATGGTTGAAATGGACATTGAGATAAAGCGGATGGTATTTCTTAAGCATCGCCACGAGCGCGGGGGTGATGCGCTGGGGCAGAAAACACGGGATCCGCGTCCCGATGCGGAGGATCTCCACGTGCGGGATGTCCCGCAAAAGCTTCAGAATGTATTCCAGCTTTCTATCGCCGAGCATGAGCGGGTCGCCGCCGGAGATGACGACGTCCCTGACTTCTTGGTGACTGCGGATATAACCCACGCCCTCCTCGATGTAGCGGGGATGAATCTTTTGGGGATCGCCGACCTTCCGCTTGCGAGTGCAGAAGCGGCAATAGGAAGCGCAGAGGTGGGAGACGAGAAAGAGCACCCGGTCAGGATAACGGTGAACGAGGCCCGGCACCGGAGAGTCGTCATCCTCGCTGAGAGGGTCCGCCATGCCGTCTCGTTCCTCGAGCTCGGCGATGTCCGGAACCACCTGGCGATAGATGGGATCCCCCTTCTCTTTAATCAAGCCAGCATAATAGGGCGTTATTTGAACCCGGAAAAGCCCGGCGATTTTTCTGACCTGGTCGAGGTCTAAATCAAAGAAGCGGGCGATCTCTTCAGGAGACTTGAGGCTCCGCTTGAGAATCCGCTGCCACTCTTCTTCCATCTCTCCCTTACTCCTTCTTCCTAAGATACTTGGCGTACGAGATCCGGTCATCCCCGGGCCTGTAAAAATCGCGGATGCGCGAGACTTCCCTGTAGTCCAGGCCGAGATAGAACCGGCGCGTGCCCTCGTACTTGGGCTGGGAAGAGGTCTCGATCAGGATCAATCGCCCGCCCGCGTCCGTCACCTTTTTCTCCAGCCACTCGACCAGCTCTTTGCCATAGCCACGGCCCTGTTGGCCGGGCGCGACAGCCATCCAATAGAGGTCGTAAACCCCCTCGGTGAGCGGCGTGGGGCCGTACGCCATATAGCCGACGACCTGGCCTTCGGCATTTTCAACGACGACGAGATCATAATCTCGTTGCTGGGGGTCGCTAAGATAGGTGTCGATCAGTTCGCTCGCTACCGAGAGCTCAGCCGGCGTGAACATGCCCGTCTTCTCGACGAACGACAGCACTGCTTCGCTGTCCTCCTGCGTCATTGCTCGGACCATTTGCGGCCTTTTTTGCTGAGGGCTTTCTCTAAGACGTGGTGCCAGAAAAACGGGTATTCGATCCGCACGTCCTCCGAGCTGAACCAGGGCTCTTCTTTCCGGCGCAGGGCATTCTCGATCATCATGCCCCAGAACCGACCATAATCCATCCCGGCGGCTTTGAGGGCCCGGCAGAATCCGGCATCAAGGCTGGTATCGGGATTGGGGTTGACCTCGAGGATGTAGATCCGGCCGTCCTTGTCCATCCGGAAATCCACCCGCGCGTAATCCCGGCAGCCCATCGCCTGGAAAGCAGCCAAAGCACACTGTTGCAGCTGCGCGCGCAAGGAATCCTCAATGGGCGCGGGACAGATGGCCGGCGTCGTCACAAAGAGGATATGGTCTTCGAACCACTTGGCCTCGTAGCTGCAAATGCGGGGTGCAGACTCAGGCATCGCCGAAAAATCGATCTCGGAAACAGGCAAGGCTTCGAGCTTATCGCTTTCGATGAGGGCGACATTGAACTCCCGCCCCTGGATGAACTCTTCCACCAAGGCCGGCTGTTTATAGTCATTGATGATCTTGCTGATCCTTTCTGTCAGGGCCTCCTGGTTCTGGACCACCGAATCCGGATAGATGCCCAAGCTGGCATCTTCGTGATTGGGCTTGACGATCACGGGAAACCGAAGGTCCAGCTTCTGGTCGAGCGAAGTCACGAGCCTTCCTTTGGCCGTGGGAAGGCCGAAGGAACTGAGAATGGCCTTGGACTTGAACTTGTCCTGGCAGATCGCCAACGCCTTGGAGGGATTTCCAGTGAAGGTGATCCCGAAGGCTTCGAAAACAGCGGCCACATTGGCTTCGAGCTGCGGCCGGCCGAGATATTCTTCGCACAGGTTGATGAGCACATCCACCTTCAGCTCCCTGATGCGGCGCAGAAGGCTCGACAGACTTTCCCGGAGAGGAAGAATCACGGCGTTATACCCCGAATCCGTCAGGGCCGAAAGAACAGACTCGGCCACCTCGGCCACGGAGGCTTCGGAAACTCTTTCATCGGGCCGGCTGACAACTGGTTCGAAGACGTTATAAGCGATCCCAATAGAAATATTTTCTCTCTCCATCTTTCCTGACTCTTTTGAATCCATACCTGGATGCCGCGGCGTCGATCACCCGATGAAGAAGGGTTGAGTAGGAATATCCCGCCGCTCGGGCCGCCTTGGGAAGGCAGGAATTGTCCTCCGGATTCGGCAGGATGCCGGGCAGAGGGTTGACTTCAAGAATGTTCGGCCTGCCCTTCTCATCCAGGCGGATATCGATACGGCACCAATCCCGGATCCTCAAAACTTCGCAGGTTCTCCTGACGATTTCTTCGATCCGCCTCTTCAAACTCTTGCTGACCACAGCGGGACACTTGAAAATCTCCAGAGGCTTCTCGGGCTGGTCCCAGATCCATTTGGCTTCATAAGAATATATGGGTTTGGCTCCCGGCGGGAGCTGACTGTGATCGATCTCGACGATCGGCAGGATCTCCAGGCGGGGCGAATTGCCCAGGACGCCGACCGTGAACTCGCGGCCGCTGAGAAAATGTTCGATGATGACCGGCTGCTTGTAGAAAGCCTGGACTTCCCGCACCCGCGTCTCGAGCTCCCGCCGGTCTTCGACAACCGAGTTGTCCCGGATTCCCTTGCTCGACCCCTCATAAAGAGGCTTAACGATTGCCGGAAGCGCGACTTCTTCGGGGATCCTGGAACCGGGATTGATCACCCAGAAGGCCGGCGTCGGGACTTTGTGGTAACCGAGGATTTCTTTGGCCCGCGATTTGTCCAGGCAAATGCCGAGCGTCAGAGGGTCGGAGCCAGTGTAGGGGATCTCCAGCATTTCACAAAGGGTGGGAATATGCGACTCCCGATTCGGACCGTCGAGGCGTTCGGCGACATTGAAAACGAGGTCGGGTTTGATCTCTTTGAGATGGGCATAGGCTTCTTCGTCGGCTTCAATGGGGAAAACTTCATGCTTCTCGCCGAGCGCTTTGAGAATTGCCAAGATAGTCTCCTCAGAGTCGCACTCGGCGAGCCAATCAGGTGGAGGGTCGTCTTCTTCCCTTTTCTCTTCGATGCGCCGTTGATTCAGCGACGAAGCCATGCCGTTCTTGGAGCTGAATAGAAAAGCAATCTTCATTGCTACGTCGCTTGGCTTCGCCACAGGTTGATGAACGTTCCCAACATCGTAATCATTTTATACTCTTGCGTTCGCGCTTTTTTTCTCTCTTCTCAATTTCATTATGTAATATAAACCTTTTTTTCCAAATGTCAACACTTTTTTTGAAAAACCATACTTTTTTTTGAGTGTCTTCGAAATGCGACACAACAAATGGTGGCGGATGATCCCGTTAGCGCTCGGCAAAAAGTCTGCTAAAAATCGTTCTCCAGGTCTTCTGTCATGCTTCCGCCATCGCCGCCCGGCGCCTCCCGGTAAATCCGATGCAGGACTGATTTTTATATTCTTATTAATTTTATAGGTTTAATAGAGAATAGAAAAAAGGGGAACGCAGAGGCAGCGGCTCAGGGCATAAAAGTGGGATAAAGATAACAGGCCCTGAAATCCAGTTTCCTGCGCCGCGCCTGTTGTTCTAACGACCGGAAGGAAGAGTCGTGACCGGCAGGCAGGGTGGCGAAGAGGACAAAGGCGCCGGCCTCGAAGAAATCGCGCAGTCTGTCGAGCTCCAGTCCTTTCTCAACATGAAGGGCCACGCCGGCCCCGGCCGCTGACGCTTCCTTGATAAGGTCCAAAAGAACGGCCGCATCCTCACTGGAAGCAAGGCTTCGGTCCGAGATATGGATCCAGCCGCCGCTCCCGGCAAGATCCTCGAGGCCGGCAACCGGCTGTCCGTGATGATAATAAACGAGCCGGCTTCCGGCCGACCGGCAGGTGTAGGCCAATTCGCCGAGGTCGGAAAAACTGCGCTCCATGTCTCTGTTCGTAAGATGAACATGCGCGCCGCTCTGCCCGATTCCCGTAAGAAAGGAGAGTGAGCCCGAATCGCCAGCTTTATTTGTTGTGATGGGTCCCTGATGGAAATAAGCGACAATCGCATCGCCTCTTAAGCAGGCCCGCGTGAGAAGTCCAATCTCCGCTGTGTTCGGCCGGGCTTCATTGGAGGTGTATATATCCGAGCCGGCTTCGGCCAGCCATTCCAGCTCAAAGACGCCGAACTTCCCCGTGTCGATTAAACGGAAGCGCCCTCCTTTCGCACGGCAGCGCTTAGCCGCATCCAGGAAGGCAGCGAAATCGCCTTGGTCGTCTCGGACGGTGACGTCTGTTTCTTTCTCGGCCCGAGAAAGAAGCTCGAAAACTTTGCTCACACTATTCTCGTCAGCCAGCGGCGATTGGAATGGATAGTATCGCAAAAAGGCATGCGCCTGTAAAGTGAAAGCCTTGAAAAAAGGCGGCGTCTCCTTTAATATCACACTCAGAGCGGTCCCGATGAAAGAATGCCTCGTCCTTTATTCCGGCGGGATCGATTCCACCACGGCTCTCTACTGGGCCCGGTCCCTCTACGACAGGGTCACTGCGCTGAGTTTTGACTACCGACAGCGCCACCGCGTCGAGCTCGCTCTCTCGCGGCGGCTGACCCGCCGGCTCCGGGTTCCTCATGTCATTCTCCGCCTCAACCTGCGCCAAATCGGAGGCTCGTCTCTGACCGACCAAGATATCCCTCTTCCCGAATTCGAAAGCGCCGAAGAGGTCGGACCGGGCATCCCCCTCACATATGTTCCGTTTCGCAACGGCATTTTCCTTTCCCTGGCGGCGGCCTGGGCCGAGGTCCGCGGCCTTCGGGAGATCATCTGTGGGTTCAACACGATCGATTCTCCTCAGTATCCCGATACCCGCGCCGCTTTCGTCAAGGCCATGGAAGATGCGATCGACGAGGGAACAAAACCCGTCCCTAAGAATCAGAAAATGAGGGTCATCGCGCCGTTCATCCGGATGAGAAAATCCGCTATCCTCAAAAAGGGACTGACGTTGGGCGCTGATTATTCTTACTCGATCTCCTGCTATCGCGGAGGCGAGATTCCCTGCGGCAAATGCTCTTCCTGCCTGCTCCGCGAGAGGGCCTGGGGTGATGTCGGGGCAACAGACCATCTCCTCCAGAGGCTAAAAAAGGAGGGCAAGCTATGAGCTGGCGACTGAGGGTCAGGGACAAATTTCAGGCCGCTCACTTCCTCAAAGAGTATCAGGGGAAGTGTGAAAAAATCCACGGCCACACTTTCGAAGTCGAGGCGGTCATCGAAGTCCGGGAACTCGACAAGACCGGAATCGGGATCGACTTTGCCCAGATCAAGGCGAAACTGGCCGAAATTCTTCCCGATCATACTCACCTCAACGAAGTTTATTCTTTTAACCCGTCGGCAGAGAACCTGGCCCGCCACTTTTTCTCGGAACTGAAAAAACACTTCCCGGTCAAAGAAGTGACTGTCTGGGAATCAGAGGATGCCTCAGCCACCTACACTGAAGATCATTGAGATCTTCCCGTCCCTTCAGGGAGAAGGTCTTCGTCAGGGCGAGCCCACGATCTTCGTCCGTTTCGCCGGCTGCAACCTCGGGTGTTCCTTCTGTGATACCAAATACGCCTGGCGGGAAGGCCGGGATTGTTCGGCTGACCAGGCCGTCGAAAAAATAAAAAAAATCCGCGAGCGCTTCCCTGCCGGCTGGGTCTGCCTGACGGGCGGTGAACCCCTCCTCCAGGATCTGCGCCTGCTCACACGCTTGCTCAAGAAGGAAAAACTGAAGGTGCAGGTGGAGACGAACGCCACGCTGTATTATCCCCTGGCCGCAGACTGGTTCTCCGTCTCTCCCAAGCCCAAGGCCTTTTTTTTCTGCGGGCCATACCGGCGCCTGGCTAAAGAGGTCAAGCTTGTGGTAACGAGAGACCTGCGACTTCGAGTCATAGAAAAATTGCGCCGGGCTTTTCCTCGAAGAACACCCATCCTGCTTCAGCCCCAGTCCAACAAACGCTGGAGTCAAAATCTGGCCGAGAAATTAGTCGAGCAGGCCATCGAAGCGGGTTTGGCCAATGTCCGTTTATCCGTTCAGCTGCATAAGATTCTCCGCATTCGTTGAATTGGCCTATCAGGGATGGATGAAGCGACCATTGAAGGTTTAGCCTGCCCGAACCGTTCCTCGAGGGAACCCGTCTTTGCGGGCGGCGAGTATGTTCTGAGCTAGAACGGAACAAGGGGAATGGCTGCATTTGGATCAGCGACAATATTAAGAGGCGTTGTCTGGCATGCGAGTTACGCAGCCGCCGAGAAGAGCGGTGAGGGCACGGCGTTAAAAACCTGAATGGGAGCGAGACCATCTCTGATAGGCCTTCAGGCTTTTTTCCCCCGCTCAAACCAGCGGTAACCCGAACGGGTCAGGTAAAAACCAAAAAGAATGATCACGGCGCCGGCCACTTCTTGGACGGTGACGCGTTCATGGAGAAAAAGATAGGCGAAAAATACGGTAAAAACCGGGGTGATGTTGTTGAAGATTCCCGTCTTGGTATTGCCCACCCGCCTGACTGATGAATACCAAATAACATAGCTCACGGCGATGGCCAGAATGGAAGAATAGAGGAAAGCGGCCCAGCCCTTTGAAGAGACAGAATTCCAGGGCTGTTGAATGATCTCTTTGGCCGCGAAGGGAAGATAAAACAGGGCTCCGATGGCCAGGGTAAGGGAAGTCAGTTTGAGCGCGGATATTTTTTCAAGGAGAGGCTTGGAGAAGACGGTGTAGGCCGCCCAGAAAAGGTTGCCCACGAGAATCATCAGGTTCCCTTTCAGGTTTTGCCCTGAGAGAGGCGAAAGGCCGCCCTGGCTGAAGATGATAAGATAAAGCCCGAAGAAAGAGATCGCAATTCCTAACCATCCAGCCCAATGAATCCGCTCGCGGATGAAGATGGCGCTCATCAGGGCGATGAAGATGGGCGTCATGGTCATGATCAAGGATGCCGTCGAAGCCGTGGTCAAGCTGAACCCGTTGATGAAAAGAAGTTGATAAGATGTATTCCCCACGAGGCCAAGGATGACTATCTTCCAAAGATCCGCCCGGTCAAGAGAGATCCTCCCCTCTTTCCGCCAGAGAAAAGCGAGCAAGAGAAGGGCGGCCAGCGCCAAACGGGGGCCGTTGAAGCCGTTAGGGGAGATCTCGCGGAGAGCTATTTTGATGAAGGAAAAATTCATGGCCCAGATCAGCACGGCCAGCAGCATCCACACATCTGTTGCCCCGAACTTGGATGAGTTGTCTGTGTTCATCTGCCCAAGAAAAGCCTAGGGGAGTTGAAAGAAAAGAGTATCGAGTCAAAGGGCAGGGGGAAAATCTCGACGTTATTTCGGACTTCGACGGGAGCGGGGAAAACAAGCTTCCACAATGGACTGGATCCCTCCTCTCGGGTTGAATTCTCCTGTGACCGTCGCTCTCACGGGCCGGCAGGCCGCGACGACGTCCTCGAGAATCCGGTTAACGGCGTTTTCATAAAAAATGCCCAGGTTGCGGTAACCCAGGATGTAGTTTTTTAAAGATTTGAGCTCGAGGCAGGAATTCTTGGGCACGTATCGGATCGTTATCGCCCCGAAATCCGGAAGGCCTGTCTTGGGACAGACCGAGGTGAATTCCTGGATCTCGATGGTGATCTCATAATCGGGAAATTGGTTGGGAAATGTTTCAATGCGGGGAAGCCTGGCCGTGAGCCCGGCTTGGGCCTCTTTTTCGCCATAACCTTTCCGGGTTGTCCTCATTTTTCCGCTCAGATTCAAGCAGTATATAATAACCTCCGGCCAAAGACAACCTCGCCAACCCGATGAAACCGCTTGCCTTTTCGCCAAGGCTTGTCTATCCTTAATTCTTCCGAGCTTCACGAGAGAGGCGAAGGAGCGGAGGCCGCCTGGAAAAGTGCCGCAGCCAACGGAATCTTGAACGCTGCAACTGTTCTTATGAGCCTTGCAGCCGCAAGGGGATCTGCTGCGAATGCCTGGCTTATCATTGGGGCAGCGAGGAACTCCCGGCCTGCTTCTTCCCGGATGTGGTTGAAAAAACCTATGACCGCTCGCTCAGAAAATTCATCTCTCTTTACAAAAACAAATAAAGAATTGAAGCCGTCTTCTGAAAAGAAAAAGCCTGAAACTTTCTCTCACCTCTACGGCCCTGTCCGTTCCAGGCGGCTCGGGTTTTCGCTCGGTGTCGATATCCTGCCTTATAAAACATGTACCTTCGACTGCGTTTACTGCCAGTTGGGAAGGACGGTAAAGAAATCCCTCCGGCGGGCGAAATACTTCACCGGCCGGGACATCCTCCCTCAGATCAAAACAGCTCTGGACCGAGGCCGGCCGATGGATCACATCACCTTTTCCGGGTCCGGAGAGCCGACGCTTAACACAGAAATCGGGAAGATCATCCGCGAGATCAAGAAGCGAACGTCCGTCCCCGTTGCCGTCCTAACAAACAGTTCCCTTCTCTCCCGCAAGTCGGTGCGGCAGGCCCTCTTCGCAGCCGACCTGGTGGTTCCTTCTCTGGATGCCGCCGCTGCTCGCGCTTTCAGAAGAGTGAACCGGCCTGGTCCTTCCATCAATCTGGAAGATATCATCAGCGGGCTGGTCAAATTCCGCGCCGAATTCAAAGGACAGATATGGCTCGAGGTCATGCTGGTCAAGGGAGTCAATGACTCGCCTGCGGAGATCAAAGCCCTGAGGAAAGCCATTGCCAGGATCAATCCTGATAAAGTCCAGCTCAATACGGTCGTCCGTCCTCCGGCGGAAAAATGGGCCCGCCCGCTCAGCCGGGAGGAGCTTGAAGACATCAAAAAGAAGCTGGGCGGCCGGGCCGAGGTCGCCGCGGATATCGAGGGAAAGCTTCCCTCTCCTGCTCCGGAAGATCTGGGTCAGGCCATCCTTTCTCTCATCCGGAGGAGGCCGGCCAACCTGAGGGATTTGGCCGGGGCTCTGGGTCAAGATAAAAGGGCCATCCTCAAGAGCCTCAACGCTCTCGTCGCCAAAGGCGAAATCAAGCAGGTCTTGCACAGAAGGACTTCCTATTACGAATTTAGATAAATGACCGAGACCAAAGACATCAAGGACCTGTCCAAAGAGGAACTTCTCGAACTCCTCAAAGACGCGGCCGTGAACTGGCTGGCGCATGACGGCCTCTGGTTTCGGGCCGCGGAGGAAAAATACGGCCTTGAGGCGGCCATGGAGCTGGACAAAGCGGCCTGGGAAAAATTTACGGTGCTCGAAGCCAAAAGGATCATGAACAGGTTCGCTATCGGGGAAGGCGGCGGCATTTCCGCCCTCGTCCGGGCCCTGAAGTTCCGCCTCTACGCTTATATCAATGTCCAGGAAATCGATGAGGTCAGCCCGACCCGATGCGTCTTTCGGATGAAATCCTGCCGCGTCCAGGACGCGAGGCGGCGGCAGGGACTTCACGAATTCCCCTGCAAGAGCGTCGGGATCATCGAATACAGCGGGTTCGCTCGAACCATCGACCCGCGGATCGAGACGAAGTGCCTCCTCTGCCCGCCCGACGCTCATCCCGGCGATACCTGGTGCGCCTGGGAATTCACGATTAAGCTTTAGTCCAAGCAAGGAGTCGAAAATGTACCCTACCAGCCACTTTCCCAAGGCCAAGAAATACTGGTATGAAGGAAAATTTTACGACTGGAATGAGATCCAAATCCATCCGATGACGTTCGCGCTTCATTACGGCGGCTCTGTTTTTGAAGGAATACGGGCATACAAGACACCAAAAGGGCCGGCCATCTTTCGCCTGTCCGAACATATCGACAGGCTGTTCCATTCAGCCTCAGTCGCAAAAATGAACGTTCCCTATAGCCAGAAGGAGATCATCGACGCGATCAAGATGACCGTGCGTAAAAACAAGCTAACCTCCGCTTACATCCGCCCCCTTCTCTTTTATTCCTATGGGAACTTGGGCCTCAGGCCAAAATATTGCCCGGTTGAACTGGCCATCGGAGTTTGGGAATGGGAGGCCTATCTCGGCCCTAAAACCAAGGTGGGAACCTCTGTTTATATTCTCCCCTGGAAACGCATCCATCACTCCCAAATGGATCTGACCGCCAAGCTGGGTGGCCTTTATGTCCAATCCACGATCGGCGCTATGGAAGCCCGGTCTCTGGGGTTTGACGAGGCTGTCTTCTTGAACCTGGAGGGGAATATCGCCGAGGGCGCCGGTGAGAACATTTTCGTTGTCCACGGAAATGTGCTCAAAACAAACGACAAGACAGAATCCATCCTCGAGGGCATCACCCGAACAAGCATACTGGAGATGGCTCAGGACCTGGGCTGCAAGAGGGTCGTCGGGCCGATCACCAAGACCGAATTCTTTAAGGCGGACGAGGCCTTCTTTTCTGGAACCGCGGCGGAGATCGCTCCTATTGTCAAGGTCACGGACGGTTCCAACCCCAAGGTTCCCAAAAAAGAATACATCATCGGGTCGGGACGGGCCGGCGAGACGACCCTCCGACTCAGCAGGTTGTTCAAGGAGATCGTCACGGGAAATATCAAGAAATATCGACAATGGCTGACCTTGGTCTATGATCGAAATTCATAATTTTTATCTTTTCATTTGGCCCGGAATGTGGTAGCTTGACATCTTCTCCAACCCTCTTTTGAATACAAGAAGAGGCGGATGTTTCCGGTAATAAGGGCCATGGGTTTTTGAGGAGAGCCGGCAGATAAAAACGGGGGCAGCCTTCAAAACGAATTGGTCTTCGATTCCTCTCGTGGATAAAAAAGGGATTCCATTTTTCATTTGGGCGGATTTTGGATATAATTCTTTATTTTCGGGGAGGCCGTGTGATCCAGTCGCGAGACTTTTTGAAGAAGATCGATACCTATAAGCCGGGCAAACCGATCGAGGAAGTGGCCCGAGAACTGAAATTGAGGGGAGAAATCATCAAACTGGCGTCCAACGAAAATCCGTTGGGGCCATCGCCCTTGGCCCTCAAGGCCCTGGGGAAGGCGTTAAAGGATTCCTCTCTCTACCCGGATGATAACTGCTTCTATTTCAAACAAAAGCTCGCCGAGAGATTGAAGGTTGAGCCCAAGAATATCTTCGTCGCCAATGGATCCGTCGAGATCCTTCCTCTCGTGACCCTGGCCTATCTTGGCCCGGAGCATTCAGGAGTGGGAAGCGCCAGCGCTTTTATTTGGTTCAAGATCGCCGTCCATATTGCCGCCGCTCGACTGATCGAAGCCCCGATGAAAAACTATACCCACGACCTCAAGGCCATGCTGAACGCGGTCAGGGACGATACCCGGTTGATTTACATCGCCAACCCCAATAATCCCACGGGGACCATGGTCACCAGGGAAGAAGTCGAAGATTTTTTCCGGAATGTCCCGGAGAATATCCTGATCGTCACGGATGAAGCGTATTATGAATATATCGACGACCCCGCCTACCCGGACTCTTTCAAATATCTCCGTGAAGGAAAAAATATCCTGATCCTCCGCACCTTCTCCAAGATCTACGGGTTGGCCGGAGTTCGCCTCGGTTATGGAGTCGGTCCCGAGGAGGTCATCGCCAGCCTGACCAAGCTGCGCATCTCCTTCAATGTCAACCGTCTTTCTCAGGTTGCCGGGACGGCCGCCCTGGATGATCATGGCCATGTCCAAAAAGGCAAAGCCGTCAACGAAGCCGGGAAAAAATACCTCTATGAGGCCTATAAGAAACTGGGGCTTTTTTATCTCCCCACCTATGCCAATTTCATTTTTGTCGACTTCCCAAGAGACAGCCAGACGATCTTCGAGGCTCTCCGGAGGAAAGGGATCATCACCCGAACGATCAAGGAATACGGCTTTCCCAATGCCTTGCGCATCACTATCGGCACGGACGAGCAGAACCGAAGGCTCATCAGAGCACTCGAAGATATTTTATAAATAATAACCTAAAAAGGAGGAGACAAGAGTGATTCTAAAGTTAGCCAATGGCAAGGAAATTCCGGTGGAAATGCACAAAGCCAGGATGGTGCAGAAAGTGGCGCTCGTCCCTGCCGAAGAAAGGCTTAAGGCCATAGGACAAGCGGGGTACAACACCTTTCAGCTCAAAACAAAAGATATCTTCCTGGACATGCTGACGGACAGCGGCGTCAACGCGATGAGCGACAATCAATTCGCGGCCTTCATGAACACGGACGACGCCTATGCCGGCAGCATGACCTTTTATGAGTTCGCTGATGCCGTCAAAGATGTCCTGGGCTACCAGCATGTGCTGAATGTCCACCAGGGAAGGGCGGCTGAGCACTTGTTGTCCAAGATTTTCGGCAAACCCGGCGGCGCCGTCATCACCAATTATCATTTCACCACCACCAAGGGCCATATCGAATTGACCGGCGGGTCGGCCTGCTTGGAGCTCTACGCGGACGAAGCTTTGAAGACCAAGAGCACGCATCCCTTTAAAGGGAACATGGATATCCAGAGACTCAAGGACGCGATCAAAAAATGGGGGCGGGAAAAGATCGGCTATGTCCGCATGGAAGCGACGACCAATCTCCTCGGCGGACAGCCGTTCTCGATGGAGAACCTCAAAGAGGTCAAGAAGATCTGCGATGAACACGGCCTTCTCACGGTCCTTGACGGCAGTCTGATCTCGGAGAACGGCTATTTTATCTGGAAGAGAGAGGAGGGTTACGAGAAAAAGACCATTGCAGAGATCGTCAAAGAAATGTGCAGCCTGGTCGATATCTTCTATATGAGCGGAAGGAAGAACACCTGCGTGAGGGGCGGATTCATCGCCACGAACAAAAAAGAACTGATCGAGCAGGTCGAGCCCTGGCTGCCTTTCTACGAAGGATTCTACACCTATGGGGGGATGTCGATGAGGGAGATCGGAGCCATGGGTGTCGGGTTGCGGGAGATGGTTGACCCCTCGATGGCGGGTTGCTCTATCGAACAGATAAAATATTTCGTGGAAAAGCTTGATGAGATGGGCATCCCTGTCGTCACACCTCCCGGTGGACTGGCCTGTCATATCGATGCCAGAAAATTCGTCTCTCATATCCCGAAAGAACACTACATCGCCGGGGCATTGACGGCCGCCCTTTACATCGCTTCCGGGGTCAGAGCCATGGAACGAGGCACTATTTCCACGGACCGCGACAAAGACGGCAAAGAGGTCTATGCCGACCTGGAGCTGACCAGAATCGCCCTGCCCAGAAGAGTCTATACGATATCCCATATCGAATACATCATCGATAGGCTCCAGTGGCTGTACAAAAACCGGGAGCTGATCAAAGGGTTGAAGTTTGTCTCTGAACCGCCGGTGCTTAGGTTCTTCTTGGGCAAGTTAGACGCCCTGGACAACTGGGGTAAAAGATTGGGCGACGCCTTCAGAAAAGATTTCGGCGAGACGTGGTGAGAACAAAGCGCGAGGACATCTGCCCCGAAATGGCCTGAAGTCGACTTGCCCGCGGCTGATGTTCAACGGGATGGCAGCGCTACCGAGCACGGTCGCCCACCCAGAAAAAACGGGGATGGTTCTCGAGAGGGAACGTTTCCCTAACATATAGACACAAGGAGGCATCATCCATGCTAAAGTTCATTTCCCTCGGCCTCGCCTTTTTTCTTTTCCTCTCCTTTCCGCATCCACTCCAAAGCTCAGAGGTCTTCCCCTACAGTTACAAGATCGAGGAGTTGGAAAACGGGCTAAAGGTCGTCTCTGTCCCGCTCCCCAACCCGAACATTATTTCTTATTACACTATCGTCAGGTCCGGCTCCCGGAACGAGGTCGAGCCCGGGAAATCCGGGTTCGCCCATTTCTTCGAGCACATCATGTTCAAGGGCACAAAAAAAGTCCCCCGCGCCGCCTACGACGATTTTCTCACCCGGCTGGGAGCAGGGACGAACGGGTTCACCACCGACGATTTCACCTGCTACTTTGTTGTCTTCGCCGGCCGGGAGAACCTGGGAAAAGTCGTCGAGACAGAAGCGGACAGGTTTATCAACCTGTATTACGACGAAGAGATGCTGAAGACAGAGGCCCCCGTCATCGAGGGCGAATACTACGCCAGCGTCTCCAATCCGGGCAGAAAACTGGAGGAGATTCTGCGCGACACCGCCTTTGCGGCGCACTCTTACAGACACACGACGCTCGGCTACCTGAAGGATATTTTGGATATGCCCAACCAGTTCGAGTACAGCCGGCTCTATAAGAAAAGATTCTATTCTCCCGACAACAGCATTCTGCTCGTCGTCGGCGATTTCGACCACAACCAGCTGATGGAATATGTCAGGACAAATTACAGCTCCTGGGAAAGGTCGAATTACACCCTCGTCACACCCGCAGAACCGGCCCAGAAAGAGGCCAAGCGCGTCCATTACCAGTGGCCCTCGCAAACTCTTCCCCGGCTGGCCATAGGCTTTCACGGCCCCGCCTTTTCAGATGAAAATATCGATAAGCCCGCGCTCGACCTCCTCGCCAAAATCGCCTTCTCGCCGTCCTCCTCCCTCTACCAGAAGCTCGTCCTCAAAGAGCAGAAATGCCTAACCCTGGAGGCAAGTTTTGACGACGCGCGCGACCCCTCTCTTCTGACCTTTAACTCCATTATAAAAAAAGACGAAGACCTTCCCTATGTCGAGGAAGAAATCTTTAAGGAACTCGACCGGCTGAAAGCAGAGCCGGTTTCTGCTGAGCCGCTGGCCGAGGTGAAATCCAACCTTAAGTACTCGCTGGCTGACGAACTGGGGACAACGGACGGCGTGGCCGGGATTCTCGCCTTCTACATCAACCTGACCGCAGACCCGGGCACCCTTAATAAGCTATACGGCCTGTATGAAAAAGTCACGGCTGAGGACATCCAGGCCGTGGCCAAGAAATATTTTGTCAGGTCGTCGAGCACCGTGGCCACACTCAGCGAAGGAAAAGCACAATGAAAAAAGCACTGAATCGTTGGCTCTTAGGAATTCTTTTCACGGGGATGATATTCATGTCTATGTCTTGCCACAAGGAAAACCCGAACACGCTCACGTCCGAGTTCCTGCCACTCGAGGGCAATCCGCTCGTCCAGTTCAAGATCCTTCTCAAGGTCGGCTCGGCCAATGACCCGACGGGCAAGGAAGGCCTGGCCCAGCTCACCTTCAGCATGCTGGCGAACGGCGGCACCAAAGCCATGACCTACGAGGACATCACCAAAGCGTTCTATCCCATGGCGGCTAGCGTATCGGTCCGGGTGGATAAAGAGATGTCAGTTTTCTCCGGTACAATCCACCGCGACAACCTCGAGAAATACTACGCCATCTTCAAAGAGATGCTCCTCAACCCGGGTTTCCGCGAAGACGATTTCAACCGCCTCAAGACCAACCAGCTCGATTTCCTCGGCAAGACGATCATCAACAACATGGACGAGCAATTCGGCAAAGAGATCCTGAGCCTGATGCTTTATGACGCACATCCCTATCACCAGACTGTTGCCGGGTCTGTCGAGACCGTGAGCGGAATCACCCTGGAGGACGTCAAAGCGTTCTACAAAGAGCAGATGGTCCAGGGCAACATCACCGTCGGCCTGGCCGGAGGGTATCCGGCCGATTTCCCCGCCAAGGTTATGGCTGAGCTTTCCGGGCTTCCCCAATCCTTTACGCCTCGACTGAGCCTGCCCGCCCAGCGCCTGCCCCAAGGGCTCCAATTCATTATCGCCGACAAGCAGACCCCGGCCACGGCCATATCCATGGGCTTCCCCGTTTCCATCAGCCGCTCGAGCAAGGATTTCTTCGCCCTCTGGATCGCCGGTTCTCATTTCGGCGAGCACCGCCAGCACGTCTCCCTCCTCTTTCAGAAGATCCGCGAGCAGAGAGGCCAGAATTACGGCGATTATGCCTACATCGAGCACTTCATGCAGGGCCGGGATAAGTTTCCTGCGACCAATTTCTGCCGGCAGCAGCAATATTTCTCCATCTGGATCCGCCCCCTGGCCAATTCCAACCGCCACTTCGTCATCCGCGAGGCTCTCCTTGAACTCAAAAGACTCGTGGACGAAGGAATCTCCGAGGAGCGGTTCGAGATGGTCCGGACCTACCTCCTGAATTACACCAAGCTTTATGCCCAGACTTTGAATGAGCGGCTCGGCTGGCAGATGGATTCCCACTACTACGGCTACAAGGATTTCCTCGCTGAAGTGCAGGTGCGGCTGCCGAAAATCACGCGCGAAGACGTCAACCGGGCCATCAAAAAGTACCTCAATTTCGACAACATTTTCATCGCCGTCATCACGCAGGACGGAGAAAGCCTGAAAAAAGCCTTGGTGGAGAATGCGCCCTCTCCTATCACCTACGCCAATCCCAATATGCCCCAGGCGGTTCTGGACGAAGACAAGATCATCGAAAGCTATCCTCTCCAGGTCAAGCCTGAAAACGTGACGGTCATCCCGGCCGCTGAGTTCTTTAAGAAGCCGGGGCTGCCGCGCTGAGAACGCTTTTCAGGATGGTCGTTGAGGATAGCGCAAATACGAGAGAGTGATGAGTCCGACTCCCTGGACAAAACGAGAGCTGCGCCTATTCAAGAGACTTTCGAGTCCTGTCAAAATTCAGCACTACCTCAATGCCATCGCCTATGACCCCGAATATGCGACCAGTTCTCCTCGCTGGGTGATCAAAGAAAGAAAGGCCAACTGTTTCGAGGGCGCCCTGCTCGCCGCCGCAGCTCTACGCCAGATCGGTTACGAGCCGCTTCTTGTGGATATCGAGTCATGGAATGACGACGACCACGTCCTCGCTGTTTTTAAAAAACGAGGCTACTGGGGTGCCGTGGCCAAGTCCAACTACACCGTCCTTCGCTTCCGCGAGCCCGTTTACAGAAGCATCCGGGAACTCGTCATCTCCTATTTCGACGTCTACTTTAACCCTTTCGGGCAAAAAACTATGCGTAGCTATTCTCTGCCCCTCAACCTCAGACGGTTCGACAGCCGGAACTGGATGACGACGGACGAGGATATCGGATACATCGGAGACAAGCTCAACCAAATTAAACACATCCGGGTGCTGACCCCGGCCATGATTCGCTCGCTGAGCTTAGCGGACAAAGACCTCGTCAAAGCAGGTCTGATGGGGGCAAAACCGGAGGGGCTGTTCAAGCCGAAGACATAGAATCCGAGGAGCGTGCCCGTGTTCCCGAATACTACAGCAGCTCTTCGGTTTTTTGCAGGATCAAGTCCCAGGCTTCCCGGACGTGGCGCTCCAAGGTTGTGCGTTGCCCAATCGCCAGGCGCAGGACGTACCGCCCGCCGAGAGTCGTATGGGTCAGAAAAATCCTCCCCGTCGCATTGATGTTTTCGAGCAGCTTTTTATTCAGAGCGTCCAGAGGCTTTTCCCCCCTGCCATCATTGAAACGGAAGCAGACTAAACTGAATGGAACGGGGGCCATGAGCTCGAATTTTGCGTTCTCTTTCACCCAGCCGGCAAACAATTGGGCGAGGCGAACATGCTCCCTGAGGATTGCTTGCAGCCCTTCCACTCCGTAGGAACGGATCACAAACCATAATTTCAGAGCCCGGAATCTGCGGCCGAGCTGGATGCCCCAGTCGCGGAAGTTCTTGACTTTGGCGTCAAGACCAGTCTTGAGGTATTCAGGATGAATCTCGAACGTCCGGACAAGCGCGGCCGGGTCTTTGACAAAATAAGCTGAACAGTCAAAATTTGTAAACAGCCATTTGTGGGGATTGAAGACAAAAGAATCCATGTGCTCCGCTCCTTCCAGCATCCACTTCATTTCCGGAAGGATGGCGGCCGAGCCGGCGAAAGCGGCATCCACGTGGAGCCAGAGGGCATGGCGCCGGCAGATCTTTCCGATTGCTGCCAGCGGGTCGACAGCGGTCGAGGACGTAGTTCCGAGCGTCGCGACCACGCATGTGGGCTTTAGCCCTCTTTCTTTATCCTCACGGACGGCCTGCTCGAGCTTTTCTGGAACCAGGGCATAAGTCTCATCTGTGGGAATCAGATGCAGGTTGTCTCTGCCGTAGCCGGCGATTTTAACCCCTTTCTCGATACTCGAGTGGGTCTCAACCGAGGCATAAACAACCAGGTTCTCTCTCAGCCCCTTTTGGTTGGACTCGAAACCGGTCGCCCTTTCCCTGGCGCTGAGAAGGGCGCACAAGGTTGCCGTCGATGCGGTATCCTGGATAACCCCGGTCATTCCTTCCGGCAGTCCGAGCATCTGTCTTAGCCAGTCCAGGACGAGTTCTTCGAGCTCTTCGGCGGCAGGAGACGTCTGCCAGAGCATGCACTGGGCGCCGATACCGGCAGTGAGGATTTCGCCCAGGACGGAGGCCGGACTGTTGTTGGCCGGGAAATAGGCAAACCAGGAGGGATGCTGCCAGTGAGTAATACCAGGCAGAATGATTCGTTTGAAGTCGCGGAATATGCTCTCCATCGTTTCGGGTGTCGCAGGCGGGCTCGAAGGGAGCATAGCCTTGACCTCGCCGGGTTTCACCCGCGACATCACGGGATATTTCTCGACCTCCTCGAGATACTCCGCCACCCAGTCCACAAACTGATGGCCA
>CAZOKP010000040.1:9317-23906 GCA_964580435.1 uncultured Eubacteriales bacterium | reverse complement strand
CCAACTCCGTAATAGTCCTGTGCTGATAGGAGGGGAGGGTGGCGTGGTTCGGGGGCCCCCCGCCGCCCCGAGCGTTTGATGCCCCGGTCTTTGGCTCTGGAAATAACATGATTGACCGCGAGGGCGCCGGGGGTGAACCGCGACAGGACCCGCCCCCATCACGGAAATAGAGACGCAATATCGGGGCAGAAAAAGTTGATATCCGCGAGTTTCTTTGGTATAGTGAAAAACTAAATTCTTATGGCTGCGACCATGAAGAATGTTACCTGCAAGCACAAATGGGTGATGACGAACATTCGGAGCGGCTATCTGGTCGTTGAGGGCTGCTTCCACTGCGGCAATAAGATTTCTTTCTTTTCCACAGAGCCGGCTCCCCCGATCGATGAATACCGGGAAGGAGATCATTTTTGGAGTCATATGGGAAACTTTCAGGCATCCCGGTTCGACCTGAAATGTGAGAAATGTTCGAGAGCGGTTCCTCTTCATGAAGTCACGGCCATGATGCTGTGCATGCGGTGCAATCCGGAGTGCGGTGTTTTCAAAGTCGGCTCAGAGGGACGGGATCGGAAGACTTGGGTCTATGTCGCGCTCTGCGCGAACACGTCTCATGTTTCCGGGAAATGCATCACCGCTGAAGGGATCCGGGTCTTGAACGAGTATTATAACTTTGGGATTCAAGACCCGTCCAAGAAAATTGTCGTTGTTCCCTGCGAGTTGCGCAAGTCCGTGGATACATGTCAGGGAATCGTGCTGGCGGATGTCGGTTTGACTGAACTCTATTAACGAATAAAGGAAAGGTAAAAATGAAAGTTTCCGAACTTGTGAAAAAAGGCGACTTCAAGGCTTTTAATGAGTCTGGTGACAAGGACATCAAGGGAGTCTATATCTCCGATATGGTGAGCGATATCATCGGTATCGGCCCGGGGCTTCTGTTAATCACCCTCCAGACGCACAAGAACTTGATTGCTGCAGCCAACCTTGTCGATGTCGCTGCGGTTGTGTTTTCGCGCGGCAAAACGCCGACGGACGATGTGATCGCCCTGGCTAACAAAGCGGGGATAGGCTTGCTGGGGTTTGACGGGGACACCTGGACCTTGGCCATGAAACTTTATGAGCTCGGGGTCAGGTAACGCTTGGCTGTTGCGGTTCTATACGATTGCGGCAATGATATTTTATAAAGGATTATGTTAGGGTAAGCCGTTCTATGTCCAAGGCGGGACTGTCTGCTCTAGCGCAGGAATTCAAAGGCGAGCGCGGAGACCTCATCCCCATCCTCCAGAGAGTGCAGGATCTCTGCGGCTACCTACGGCCGGATGCCATTCGCCATATCTCCAGATGGCTCAAGATATCGGAGAATGAGATCTTCGGCGTGGCGACTTTCTATGCCCAGTTTCGTTTCCATCCTCCGGGACAGCACCATATCAAAATCTGCCTGGGAACGGCCTGCCACGTGAGGGGCGGGGAGCAGATCCTGGTGACAGCCCAGCAGCGTCTCGGCATTAAGACGGGAGAGACGACGGCCGACGGAAAGTATGACCTTGACCGGGTAGCCTGTCTGGGTTGCTGTGCCCTGGCTCCTGTTGTCGCCTTCGATAGCAAGATCCATAGCCAGATGTCGGTCCTGAAAATCCAGAAGATCTTAGATGAGCAAAAAAGCGATTGACGAGCGCCGCCGGCAGGCGGCGGCCAAATGGGAAGAGCTGCAGAAGAATTCCATCCCGTTCATCTATATCGGCGCGGCATCCTGCGGTCTGGCGGCCGGAGCGGCCGACACTCAAAATGCCGTCGAAGACTATCTCGAAAAGAAAGGGATAAACGCCCGGATCATTCCCGTGGGATGCATCGGGCCCTGCTATTTAGAGCCTCTCCTGGATGTGCAGATGCCCGGAAAACCGCGCATCAGTTATTCGAATGTCATGCCCAAAGATGTGCCCCTTATCCTGAGCGGGTTCTTTGAGAACGGTGAGATCACCAGAAATCACCTGGCCGGGCATTTTGGGGACGGCGACCTCGACGGAATTCCCCGCTTTTTCGACATGCCGATGTTGAAGCCTCAGGTCCGAATCGTATTGCGGAATTGCGGCATCATTGATCCTGATGAAATGGACCACTACCTGGCCAGGGACGGCTATATGGGTTTCGAAAAATGTCTGTCCATGACCTGGCAGGAGGTCCTGGATACGGTCAAGCGGTCCGGCCTTCGCGGCCGCGGAGGAGCAGGCTTTCCGACCTGGCGAAAATGGCTGACCTGCCGGGAAACGGAAAGCGCCGAGCGTTACCTTATCTGCAACGCCGATGAAGGCGATCCGGGCGCGTTCATGAACCGGTCCCTGATCGAGGGCGATCCCCATGCCGTCCTGGAAGGCATGCTCATCGCCGCTTACACGATCGGTGCTTCTCAGGGCTATATCTATATCCGGGCGGAGTATCCCTTGGCCATCAAACGTCTGAAAAAAGCGATCGGTCAGATGCGCGAGGTCGGACTTCTGGGGCCTCATATCCTCGGGTCGGATTTCAGCTTCGATATCAAGATCAAGGAAGGGGCGGGCGCTTTTGTGTGTGGAGAAGAGACCGCGCTTATCGCCTCGATCGAGGGCAAACGCGGCATGCCCCGGACACGTCCGCCGTTTCCCGCAGTCGCCGGTCTAAAGGGAAAGCCCACGATCATCAATAATGTCGAAACCTTGGGTACCCTTCCCAATATCCTTCGCAACGGAGCGGAATGGTATGCTGGCTACGGAACCGATTCGAGCAAAGGTACCAAGACGTTCTCCCTGGTCGGGAAAGTCAGGCGGACGGGGTTGATCGAGGTCCCGCTGGGGATCACGCTCCGGGAAGTGATCTATGATATCGGCGGCGGGACCCAGAAGCCGTTCAAGGCGGTCCAGAGCGGAGGTCCTTCGGGAGGATGCTTGTCCGAAGAGTTCCTGGACCTCCGGATCGATTACGAGCATCTGGCTGCGGCCGGTGCGATCATGGGTTCCGGCGGTCTCATCGTGGTTGATTCCGACACCTGCATTGTCGATATGACGAAATATTTTATGGATTTCACCCAAAAAGAATCGTGCGGAAAATGCGTCCCCTGCCGTGTCGGAACCCGGCATATGGTGGAGATCCTGCAGAAGGTCTGCGACGGCAAGGCCGAGCTTTCTGACCTGGACAAACTGGAAAAGCTTGGCCAGACGGTTAAAAACGGGTCGCTGTGCGGGTTAGGCGCCACGGCGCCCAATCCCGCCTTGACCTCTCTCAAGTACTTCCGGCCCGAATTCATCTCTCACGTCAAGGATAAGCGTTGCCCTGCCGTGACCTGCAAGAACTTGGTCATTTATCGCGTCATCGCCGGAAAATGCACCGGCTGCCAGCGCTGCGTGAAAGTCTGTCCGACCGGCGCGATCAGCGGACCGAGGTCCGAGCCCCATAATCTGGACCAATCGAAATGCATCAAGTGCCGGTCCTGCTATGAGATCTGCCGCTTCGATGCGATCGCCGGAGATGCCATCGTCATCGAGTCATAAACCATGGCGAGACAAGAACCTCGAACGCTGACAATGGAGATCAACCACCAGAAGGTCTCCTTTCCCGATGGTGTCACAGTCCATCGGGCGGCCGAGCTGAACGGAATTTATGTTCCCTCTCTCTGTTCCCATAAAGACCTTTCACCGTTTGGCGGCTGCCGGCTGTGCATGGTCGAAATCGAGGGGATGCGCGGCTATCCTTTGTCCTGCAACACAGCCGCTCAGGAGGGGATGAAGGTCTTGACCGACACGGCGATGCTCGGGGAACTGAGGAAAGAGATCTTGAAGCTCATCCTCAGCGAGCATCCTTCGAGCTGCCTGGTCTGTGGTGAACGAGCCGAATGCCAGGATTATCAGGGGACCATTCGAAAGGCCGGGGTGACCACAGGCTGCCGTTTTTGTCCGAATGACGGCCAGTGCGAACTGCAGGACCTGGTGGACAAGATCGGGCTGACCGAGATCGATTATCCCATTTATTATCACGGCTATGAACCCGAACACGACGATCCTTTTTACGACAGGGATTATAATATCTGCATTCTCTGCGGCCGCTGCGTCCGGATGTGCCAGGAGGTCCGCGGGTCGAGCGTTTTGGCCTTCACCTATCGCGGGCCGCGGGCCAAGGTCGGTCCGGCATTCGGCCGGAGCCACACCGAAGCAGGCTGCGAATTCTGCGGAGCCTGCGTGGATATCTGTCCGACCGGCGCCCTGGCCGACAAAGTCTCCAAGTGGGACGGCAAACCGGATGGGTCTTACGTCTCCACGTGCCCGTTCTGCGCGATCGGCTGCCAGATCGAGCTGGACCACAAGAACGGCCGTTTTTCTAAAGCCAAAGCGAACCTGGACCCGGAAGTCAATGACGGGCAGTTGTGTATCAAGGGCCGGTTCTGTTTGCCGGAGGTAACCCATCACTTCGAACGGGCTAAAAAGCCGATGCTTCAGAAAGGCAACTATTTCCGTGAGGTCGCATGGCCGGAAGCCCTGGAGAAGGTCAGCGCTGCCCTCAAAGGAATTCAACCGGACGACTTTGTCATGCTGGTCTCACCCGATCTCACCAATGAGAGCCTGTTCGCGGCCCAAAAGTTCGTCCGCGATTGCCTAGGATCCCCTAACATTGACTCCACGGCGCGGGCCGAGCTTGCGGGCGGACCTGGCCTCTGGTCAAAGCTTTTCTCGCTGCCTATTTCTATCAAGGACATCGCCAAAGCAGACGTTATCCTGGCCGTCGGGCTCGACAGCCGGTTCAATTTTTCGGTGGCCGGGACGAAGGTCCGGAAAGCGCTCGACCGAGGCGCCAGATTGGTGACGATTGACCCTCGCGACAGCAATCTGGCCCGTTATACCGATCATTGGCTGCGTCCGATCCCGGGCCGGGAAGGGCTCCTTCTTAAATTCTTCGCGGACAGTCTGGACGGCAGAAAGACCGACTCTCATTCGGTGGCTAAAGAATCAGCGGTCGATATCCTGTCATTGGAGAAGGCCTCCCGGATCCTGTCTTCGAGCAAAGATCTGGCGGTTGTCATCGGCCCCCAGGTTTTTCATTATGGAAAGAACGGTGCGCTCGTGGAAGGCCTGATAGCGCTGGCGGAGCGCAAAAATGTGAATGTCATCCCCCTCTACTTCGGGGCCAATGCGCGCGGCGCGCTGGAGATGGGAGTGTTACCGGAAATGGGCCCGGGCGGCGCCATCGGCCTTGACAAAGGTTCAGTTTTGATGGATGTCATCACCGGTTCCAAGCGGCCCAAGGTGCTCTATCTTGTCGGAGATATCCCTTTCTTTGATCGACCGGATTGCGATTTCTTGATCGTCCAGGATATCTATCTTCCTCCGTTCAAAGTCGACGCCTTTCTTCCAGCGTCCACGTTCGCCGAAAGCGGCGGCACCTTTGTGAATATGGAAGGCCGGGTCCAGGAAATCGTCGAGGTCGAAGTTCAGCCGGAAGGCTCGGTGACCGGTTTGATGCGTCCCGACTGGCGTATTTTCGCCGACCTCGCCAAGGCCCTCCAGTGCCCGGCTATGGATTATCAGACGTCTACGGATGTCCTTAAGGAAATCCAGAAGGCCGTGCCGGATTTTCCGGGGGTAATGAATCGAAAGCCGCGCCAGCTGAAGGCCATGGCTCATCTTGAGATTGAAAAAGAAACGGGTGAAAATACGTCGACCGGCAATTTCTTGCTGGTGGCTGAACCGGGCGGGTATCGCCATCGGGGAATTGATATCTCATCGAAAGTCGGAGGCCTGGGCGAATTGGCCCTGGAAGAGGGGTTCAGGATGTGCCCGGAAGATATCGATTCGCTCGGACTAAAAAATGGCGACCCGGTCAGTGTGTCGTTCGACAATGGGAAAGTCCGAGCCGAAGGTTCAGTCAGGTCGGACCCCGAGTGCCCTAGAGGCGTCATTTACTACACCCGGCCGGTCGTGTTCGGCGGGCTGAAACATCGGCGTGATCTTTTGCCGCTTTACCTTCTCCGGGAGAATCCGGTTCGAATCAACGTATCCCGCAGAGAAACGGAAAAGAACTAGAGGCTGGAGATGTATAAGATAATTGAACGGCGGATGATCGTCCCGAACTTGCATGAGTTCACCGTGCTCGCCCCGGCCGTGGCCGAGTCCGTGAAACCCGGCAATTTTGTCATCGTGCGGCCGGACCAGTATGGCGAGCGCATTCCCTTGTCTGTCGCGGACTGGGACCGGGCCGCCGGCACGGTGACGTCCATTTTTATGCAGGTCGGGCAATCCACCGCCCGGCTGGCGCGCCTGAAACCTGGGGACACCATTCCGACGTTCGTTGGGCCGTTAGGCAAGGAGACGGTGATCGGCGATTTCGGCACGGTTCTCTGCGTCGGCGGCTGTTACGGCATCGGGTCCATCTACCCGGTCGCCCGCGCGCTCAAAGAAGCCGGGAACAAAATCTATACGCTTATCGAAGCTCGGAGCTCATTTCTCCTTTATTGGGAAGACAAGCTGGCAAAAGTGTCAGATAAGATGTTTTTCATAACGCGGGATGGGACCAAAGGACAAAAGGGGCATATCGACAGAATTCCTGAGTTGATGCAGCGGGCTGGGATCGTTCCCAACCTGGTCATTGTGAACGGGTGTACGTTCCAGATGATGCGGGTCTCCCAGGTGACAAAACCGTTGGCCTGGAAGACCATCGTCAACATGAACCCGATCATGATCGACGGGACGGGAATGTGCGGAGTCTGCCGGATCTCTGTTGGAGGAAAAACGAAGTTTGCCTGCGTCGACGGCCCCGATTTTGACGGCCATGAGATCGACTGGGCGGAATTCCTGGCCCGGCGCAAAAGCTACAACCCGGAAGAGGTTGACCCGCTCCGCCGGTCGAGCTGCCGGTCCCATTTTTGAAGGAGCTTGCCAGAGTGGTTGACGAAAAACCGGAAAAGAAAAAGATAGACCTTGTGCGGCGGGGCATGCCCAAGCAAAATCCGTGGGAGCGCATCAAAAACTTTGACGAGGTTGCTTTAGGATATCCCATCCAGGTGGCCGTTGAAGAAGCCTCCCGCTGTCTGCAGTGCAAGAAGCCCGTCTGCAATCAAGGGTGTCCTGTTGGGATCGATATTCCCGGGTTCATTAAGTGCGTTGTCGACGGCGACTTTGCCTCCGGTGTCAGGAAGATCAAAGAAACCAACGCGCTCCCGGCGATTTGCGGCCGGGTCTGCCCTCAAGAAGAGCAGTGCGAAAAGACGTGTGTTCTTAGCAAGAAGGAAGCGCCGATCGCGATCGGCCGGCTGGAGCGGTTCCTGGCCGATTGGGAGGCCGCCGAAGGAAAGATCGAAGTCCCGCAGATGGCCCCCAAAACCGGGAAGAAGGTTGCGATCATCGGCGCCGGGCCTGCCGGAGTCACTGTCTCGAACGACCTCATCATTCTCGGTCACGACGTGACCATCTTTGAGGCGCTCCACGAATGCGGGGGTGTCCTGATGTACGGCATCCCGGAGTTCAGGCTCCCGAAAGCGATCGTCAACCGCGAGGTGGAATACGTCAGGAGCCTGGGAGTAAAGATCTATACTGATTTTGTGGTCGGCAAAACCAAGACCGTCGACCGGCTTCTCCAGGAATTCGACGCTATCTTCGTCGGTTCAGGAGCCGGGCTTCCCTGGTTCATGGAAATCCCGGGGGAAAACCTCAACGGCGTGTATTCGGCCAATGAATATCTTACCCGCGTTAACCTGATGAAAGGGTACCGCTTCCCGGAATACAAGACGCCCGTGAAGCGGCCTTCTCGAGTGGCCGTCGTTGGCGGCGGGAACGTGGCCATGGATTCGGCCCGGACCGCCGTCCGGCTGGGCGCCGATGAAGTGCACCTCGTCTACCGACGCAGTCGAACCGAGCTGCCGGCCCGCGCCGAAGAAGCGGAGAATGCCGAAGAGGAAGGAGTCATTTTCGACCTTCTCACTCTGCCCATCCGCCTGATCGGCGACGAGCGCGGCTGGATTAAACAGATGGAATGCCTTAAGATGGAACTGGGCGAGCCCGATTCATCGGGCCGGCGAAAGCCGATTCCTGTGGAAGGGTCTAATTTTATCGTGGCCTTTGATGCCGTCGTCATTGCTATAGGTAACAGCCCTAATCCACTGATCCCGATGACAACGCCGGGATTGGAGATCAGCAAAAAGGGCGGTATTGTGACCAATCCTGAAACGGCCCGGACGTCAAGGCCGAATATTTGGGCCGGCGGGGATATCGTGAGGGGAGCAGCTACGGTGATCAGCGCCATGGGGGATGGGAGGATCGCCGCGGCATCCATGCACAAGTACCTTATGAATCAGGAGCAGCCATGACATTGCACGAGATCAGGGACATTCTTCAATGTGAAGTTTTGGCCGGGGAAGATGATTTGCAGGTCGACGTCCAGCAAGTCGTGGCCTCGGATGGGATGAGCGAAATCCTGGCCTTTGCCAAATCGAAGGAATTGATGATTACCGGCCTCACCAACATCCAGTCCATCCGCACGGCCGATATCGCTGGAGTCAGCGCCGTCATCTATTGCCGGGGAAAACGTCCCGAAAAGAAGGTGATCGACTTTGCCAGACAAAAACGGATTCCTGTGCTCGTCACCCACATGGTCATGTTTGATATTTGCGGCATTCTTTATAACAAGGGGCTCAAAGGCGTGTCTTAATGGCCGCGGAGCTGCTGCGCGAGAGTTTTGAGATTCAAGGAAGGAATTTTGACAAGGCCGGCGAAGTCAGCAGTGAAATCAAGGTTATCCTCAGAGATCTGGGCATTGACGCTACGAACCTTCGGCGCCTCGTGATCGTGGCTTATGAAGGAGAAATGAACGTCGTCATGTACGCCAATCGAGGAACGCTGACTCTCATATTGACCGATGAAGATGTCAACCTGGAGATCGTGGATGAGGGTCCGGGAATCCCCGACATCGAGCTGGCCTTGCAGGAGGGATATTCAACGGCCTCGGACGAGATGCGCGAGCTGGGGTTCGGTTTCGGGATGGGCCTGCCGAACATGAAAAAGAACTCCGATGAATTCCGCATCGAATCGGAGGTCGGGAAGGGCACTTCTGTCTTCGCCAAAATAAGATTGGATTCCAATGTATGAACTGAAGCACGGGTTTAAGATCGACGCGGACAAGTGCAACGGCAGGATGAGCTGCATGCGCGCCTGTCCGACGCACGCAATCCGGGTGAAGAACGGCAAGGCGCGTTTGATCCCGGAGCTTTGCATCGATTGCGGATCTTGCCTGGGAGTATGCACCACCGGCGCCATCTCCGCGACCACGATCACCTTTGCCGAATTGGACAGGTTTAAATTCAAGGTCGCGGTGGCTTCGCCGGCGCTCTTTTCCCAGTTCGGCATGAGGGATACCCCGGCTCAGGTGGGCAGGGCCCTCTTGGACCTCGGGTTCGATGCGGTCTGGGAATATGCTGTCGATATTGAGCTCATCGATCGGGCGATTATGGATTGTGTCAAGACATGGCCCGGGCCGTTCCCCCTGATATCCGACGCCTGTCCGGTTGTGGTCCGCCTGGTGCAGGTCTCTTATCCCAGCATGGTCGAACATCTCATCCCCATCGAGGCGCCGCGTGAGATCGCCGGCCGCGAATTGAAGAGGAAGTATTCGCAGGAATTGGGTCTGAAGCCCGAAGATATTGCCGCTATTTATATCACTCCATGCCAGGCCAAGACCATTTCCATCCTTCAGCCGGCCGAGGAAACTAAAAGCCATTTGGACGGAGCTGTCGGCATTTCCCAAATTTATAACAATATTCTTTCCAAAATGCGGAAGAATGCCAATACCGGAGAAATCCCCAGGGACCTGGTGAGTTCAAGCGAATTGTTGCATTGGGGAGCCCCGGAAGGGGAATTTCCCAGCCTTTCACGGGAGCATTACCTCCCCCTCACTGGCCTGACGGATATCATGAAGGTTTTCAATGATGTTGAAAAGGGCAAAATCCGCAATATTGAGTTTTTAGAGTGCCATGCCTGCCAGGGAGGATGCGTCGGGGGAAATTTGACAGTCGAGAATCTGTATGTCGCCCGGAGCAAGAACCTTCATTTGCGCGCCAATATGCCGAAACCCGGCCCCGACTTCGAAGAGGAAGTTAGGAGGCGCTATGCCAGTGAAGATCTTTCCTTGAGAAGCTCCATCAAACCGCGTCCGATTGAGGGCGAGGTTCTGGATCTTCGCGAGCGGGTCACTCGAAGAAAAAGAGCGGATGAACTGCTGAGGGGCCTGCCCTTGCTCAACTGCGGATTGTGCGGCGCTCCGACCTGTAAGAACCACGCTGAAGATGTGGCCGCTTTGCGGGCTGACATCAGCGATTGCGTTTTTCTCTCGCGCGACAGAATAGACTCTTTAAGGCAAATCTACAAAAAATAGAGCACTCCTCCCTCCTAAATAGATGGCCCAATCGAGTTCGGCGTGTCGAATCGCCTATTAGACTAAGCCCTGCTCCATCATAGCGCGGGCGACTTTGAGAAAGCCGCCGATATTGGCGCCGTTGACATAGTTCCCGGGCGTTCCACAGGCATCGGCAGCTTCCACACACGTCTTATGGATGCTCTTCATGATCTCGCGCAGACGATTGTCGACTTCTTCTCGCGGCCAGCTCAGGCGCATGCTATTTTGACACATCTCGAGTCCTGAGGTCGCCACTCCGCCCGCATTGGCCGCTTTTCCCGGAGCGAAGAGAATTTTGGCATCAACAAAGATGTCAACGGCTTGGGCCAGGGTCGGCATATTGGCACCTTCAACGACAACATAGACCCCGTTTTTAAGGAGATTCTTGGCGTCCTTGGCGATGATCTCGTTCTGGGTCGCGCTCGGGAAAGCGCAGTCAGCCTTATGATTCCAGAGAGGATTATAATCAAGTGTGTCTCCGACAAATGGAGTATAGGTCACGCCTTTGAATTTATCAGCATAGTCTTTGATCCGGCCGCGCCGGACGTTCTTCAAATCCATAACAAAGGCCAGTTTCTTCTCATCGATCCCGGCTGGGTCATAGATATAGCCATTTGAATCGGAGAGCGTTACGACTTTGCCGCCGAGCTGATTGACCTTTTCAATGGTGTATTGGGCCACATTGCCGCTGCCGGAGACCAAGCAGGTTTTTCCTTCCAAGGTTTGATTTCTTGTGGCTAGCATTTCGGCGGCAAAATAAACCGCCCCGTATCCCGTCGCTTCAGGCCGGATCAAGGAACCTCCCCAGTCCAATCCTTTTCCCGTAAGAACTCCGGTCACTTCGTTTTTCAGCTTCCTGTATTGCCCGTAGAGGAATCCGATCTCCCGGCCGCCGACCCCGATGTCTCCGGCGGGAACATCTGTATCAGGACCGATATGCCGGAAAAGCTCACTCATGAAGCTTTGGCAAAGATGCATGACCTCATTGTCGCTCTTGCCTTTGGGGTCAAAATCGCAGCCGCCCTTGCCTCCTCCCATGGGGAGAGTCGTCAGGGCATTTTTGAAAACCTGTTCAAAGGCCAGAAATTTGAGAATACCCAGGTTGACCGTGGGGTGAAAACGCAATCCCCCCTTATAGGGGCCGATGGCGCTGTTCATTTGAATCCTGTAACCCCGGTTGACATGAATTTCTCCCGTATCGTCCATCCAGGGGACGCGAAACATAATGACGCGTTCCGGCTCTACGATCCGTTCCATGATCTTGGCCTTGCGGTACTCAGGATGGCGGTCGAGGACCAGGGAGACGGAATTGACAACTTCCAGGACAGCCTGATGGAATTCAGGCTGGGCAGGATTCTTGGCCTGGACTTCCGACATGAAGTCAGATACATAATTGCTCATAGACAATCTCCTTTTTATGATCTGAATAAGATTTGAAGTATAGATAGCTTCATGGCCTTTTTTTATATCGGGATTGTTATAGATTTATTTGGTTTTTGTTTTGATTTTAATAAAAAAGCGTTCATAAAAAGGCTCTTGAGTTGCCCATATGAGGATTTTTCCCGACTCTTATTGAACGTTCCTTGACATTTGAAATGGCAGGGCGTATTTTCTAAAAAGAAGGATTACGGAGAACTTTGATGAGCACTCAATCATTGAGTTCGTTTGAAATGGCCCAGGCTCAGTTTGACAAGATTGCGGGCCTGCTTGGGCTCGATGACACCACGAGGGATTTGTTGCGCTGGCCTATGAGAGAGTACCAATTCCTTATCCCCGTCCGCATGGATGACGGCCGAGTCAAAATCTTTCGAGGCTTTCGTGTTCTTCATAATGATGCCAGAGGTCCCGGGAAGGGAGGCGTTCGATTTCATCCTCAGGAAAGCATTGATACGGTCCGCGCCCTGGCGATGTGGATGACCTGGAAGTGTGCCCTCATTGACATTCCTTTGGGGGGAAGCAATGGTGGAGTGGTCTGCGACCCTCATCATCTGAGCCTGAAAGAACAGGAGCAAATCTGTAGGAGCTGGGTGAAGCAACTGTTCAGAGACTTGGGATCTCAAATTGACGTGCCTGCTCCTGAGATCATGACCAATGCCCAACATATGTTATGGATGCTGGACGAATACGAGGCTATCAAGGGTGAGAGAATACCCGGGTTCATTACGGGCAAGCCGGTCGGCATGGGTGGTTCCCTTGGCCGATTAGAAGCAACGGGCTTTGGTTTAGTCTTTACTCTGCGAGAGGCTCTAAGGGAATTGGGGATCCTCCCCGAGGATACAACAGCCAGCGTGCAAGGCTTTGGCAATGTCGGTCAATATGCCATCCGCCTTTTCCTGCAGATGGGAGGCAAGGTCATTTGCGTCTCTTGCTGGGATCAAAAAGATGCGACCTCCTGGGCTTACAAAAAGGAGTCGGGCATTGATTTTGACGGCCTGGTGAGCATTACGGATCGCTTTGGCGGCATCGACAAAGAAAGAGCCCTGGATTTGGGTTATGAAGTTCTCCCCGGGGAGGCCTGGATTGAGCAGGATGTCGATATATTGATTCCCGCGGCAATAGAGAATCAAATTACCTGGTATAATGTAAAAAAAATACGTCCGAGAGTAAAGATTATCGCCGAAGGGGCGAACGGCCCGACGACCTCCGAGGCAGACAGAATTATCGAGGATCGCGGTATTTTTCTTATTCCCGATATCCTGGCTAACGCGGGGGGGGTCACCTGCAGCTACTTCGAGCAAGTGCAGAGCAACATGAATTATTATTGGGAAAAAGATGAGGTCCTGGGCAAGCTGGATATCAAGATGACGGGAGCTTTCAGCGCCGTGCTCGAGCTGGCCAAAAAAAGGAAGCTCTATATGCGCGATGCAGCGTTTTATATTGCCGTAGCCCGTGTTGCTCAAGCCTGTAAAGATAGAGGCTGGGTGTAGCAGGGGAGACCTTGCCATCCAGATCTTGGATATCTACGTTTTGAATTTCAATGCCGCGCCACACTAAAGACTCATTCTCCGTCGGTCTGACCCCCTTTGATCGCCATTTTTTCACCGGCCGGGAAAAATTTACTCTCATTGGCAAAGGATCACTGGGTGGAAAAGCTCAAGGCCTTGCCCGCATGCACGAAATTCTTGAGACTCAGGTCGCCCCCCAGTTTTTGCCCGAAATTCAGGTTGTCATCCCCACCCTGACCGTCATCACTGCGGACTTTTTTGATCTTTTTATAAAACAAAATAAGCTTGGAGAGATTGCTTTTTCTGGTGCCCGTGACGACCTCGTCGCCCAGGCCTTTCAAAAGGCAGAGTTGCCGGCCCAACTGGTTGGTGACTTGAGGGCGCTCATTTCCCAAGTCCATACCCCCCTGGCCATACGATCTTCGAGCATGCTTGAAGATGCCATGTTTGAGCCTTTCGCGAGTGTCTATGCGACAAAAATGATTCCCAACAATCAACTGGATATCGATAGCCGTTTCCGAAAGCTGGTTGAGGCCATCAAATATGTCTATGCTTCGACTTTTTTTAAAGATGCCAGGAATTATATGCAGGCGACAAAACATACCACTGCGGATGAAAAAATGGCTGTCATCATCCAAGAGGTGATCGGAACTCGCTGCGGGGACCGTTTTTATCCTCATATCTCGGGTGTCGCTCGCTCTTACAATTTTTATCCGCTGGGTCATGCCAAACCAAGTGAGGGCGTGATTGACCTGGCGCTAGGGCTGGGGAAGACGATCGTGGATGACGGCATTGGCTGGTCCTATTCACCGGCCTATCCCAAAGCCAATCCTCCCTATATGTCGATCGGCGACCTTCTGGAACAATCTCAGACGGAATTTTGGGCCATTCATATGGGCCAGCCCATGGAATATAATCCTATCAAAGAAACGGAGCACATGCTCAAATTCAATCTCGAAGACGCGGAGAAGGATGGAACCCTGAGCTATATTGCCTCCACCTATCATCCTCAAGATGATAAGATTGTCTCTGGGACCTCGGGGAGTGGGCCAAGGCTTATTGATTTCGCTCCGATTCTCAAGTTTGATCTTATTCCGCTGAATAAATTGCTCCAGACTCTCCTCAAGACCTGCGCAGATGCGTTGGACAGGATGGTGGAGATTGAATTTGCTCTGACCCTGGATGAGAAACGCGGAGCGCCCGCCCGCTTCGGGTTTTTGCAGGTCAGGCCGATGGTCGTTTCAGA
>CAZOKP010000040.1:0-9217 GCA_964580435.1 uncultured Eubacteriales bacterium | reverse complement strand
GCGGAGCGCCCGCCCGCTTCGGGTTTTTGCAGGTCAGGCCGATGGTCGTTTCAGAAGCTAAAGTGGATGTCTCCGTTGCCGAGCTGATGGGAGAAAGGGTGCTTGTTGCTTCTGAGTCAGCTATGGGCAATGGCATTCTTGAAAATATTCGAAATGTCATTTATGTCAAACCGGAAAAGTTCAGCCCTAACCTGACTCAGACGATTGCTGGACAATTGGAAGAATTCAACTCGAAATTGGTGGAATCCCGGGAGCCCTATCTCCTGATCGGGTTTGGCCGCTGGGGCTCCTCTGATCCTCAAGGGGGAATCCCGGTCAACTTTGGACAGATATGCGGCGCCAAAGCGATTGTCGAGGCGACTTTACCAGAGATGAATTTTATGCTCAGTCAGGGGTCGCATTTTTTTCACAATATCACCAGCTTTCGCGTTTTCTATTTTTCTGTGCCTCACTGGGACAGGTATACCATTGACTGGAACTGGCTGCAAGGGAAAAAAGCCTGGGCAGAAACCGATTTTATCCGGCATGTCAAACTCCCCACCCCTCTGATCATTAAAGTGGATGGGACGACAAGCCGAGGAGTCATCTCTCATGGCTGAGCAAACAAAAAACGCCGATAACTTGATCTGGTTTCTCTCCGAAAGAGCCAAAGAGCTAAACTGCCTTTATAAAATTGAAGAACTTCTCAACAACCCGGATGCGAGCCTGAGCGATATCTGCAAAGGTGTCATCGAAGCCATCCCTCCGGGCTGGCAATATCCGGATATCTGTGTCGCCAACATGACCCTTGAAGATCACTCCTGCCAATCGCCGAATTTTAAAGAGACGCCCTGGGTCCAGTTTGCCGATATTGAAGTCCAGGACAAAAAAATTGGCAGAGTGAGCGTTTATTATACAGCCGAGATGCCTCATATGTACGATGGCCCTTTTCTCAAAGAAGAGACCAAACTGCTCGGCACAATCGCCGACCGGCTCGGGCATTACATCATGTATACGAGGATGAAACAAGCCTTTCAGGAATATCAGGTCGCCAGACGGGAGCTGACCGAGCATAAGAAAGAGGAATGGCATATCGCCCTAAATTTCATGCGTCAGACGAACAAGAATCTTTTCTTAGAAATCTCCCGCCATATGCTGAATTTTCTATGCTGGAGTGGGGTCAACGAGGCCGAACGCCTGCTGCAAGAATCCAGCCTCGGGCAAAGAGGCACCGAAGACAGGGCGCTGGCTGATGAAAATCGTCCTAACCAGAAGAGCGTGATGGCCTTCACCGATAAGCTCAGCGATGAAACATTTAAAATTGCCGCCAAGTACCTTTCCAGTGCACAGATTCTCGCCAATATTCAAAAATGGATTCAAGAGGACAGGCTGAGTTTTTTGGTTCAAATCACCAACCGAAATTTATCCCTGGCGAAGGTTGTGGATGCCATCCGGCGCTATCATCATGTCGCTGCAGAAGGAATTGAACTTCCTCCCGCAAGCAAAAGAGGCGTTCAGGTCTCTCTCATTCAGCGGTTTCTTTCCGGGCGGCAGGAGTTCGTCAACACAGCCGTTGATTTTATCGACATTGATGATTTTTATGAAGTGTTGGATCATATTGTTTTTTCTCCAGAAAGCCACGGGAGGTTGGGCGGCAAAAGCACGGGCCTGTTCTTGGCCAAGAATATCATCCGGAAATGCGCCGATTTTTCGGAGCATCTCGGAGATATTAGAGTCCCTAAAACCTGGTACATTACTTCCGATGGGTTGCTCAGCTTTCTCAGCTACAATAACCTCAACGATGTTGTTGAACAAAAATATAAAGATATCAATCAGGTGAGGCTGGAATACCCTCATGTTATTCAAACATTCAAGAGTTCCAGTTTTCCGACGGAAATTATCCAAGGGCTCTCCATGGTTTTGGATGATTTCAAGGACCAGCCGCTGATTGTCCGGAGTTCAAGCCTCCTTGAAGATAGAGTGGGGTCCTCATTTTCCGGGAAGTATAAAAGCTTGTTTCTCGCCAATCAGGGCAGCAAACGGGAGCGTTTGGAAGCGCTCGCCGACGCCATTGCCGAGGTCTATGCCTCAACTTTTGGCCCCGACCCAATCGGATATCGGTCCGAGCGGGGCTTACTCGATTTTGCCGAGGAAATGGGCATTATGATCCAGGAGGTTGTGGGGACGCGGGTGGGCAATTATTTTATGCCCGCCTTTGCCGGAGTTGCTTTCAGCCGGAATGAATTTCGCTGGTCCCCCCGGATCAAACGAGAAGACGGTTTGCTCCGTCTCGTCCCCGGGCTGGGGACCCGTGCGGTCGACCGGACAAGCGACGATTATCCAATTTTAATCGCCCCGGGCCAGGTCGGCCTTCGAGTGAATATCTCGGTTGATGAAATTGTCCGGTATGCCCCCAGGAAAATGGACGTAATCAACCTGAAAACAAACACATTTGAGACAATAGAGATTCCGGAGCTTCTGAAGAAGTCCGGGAGAGAAATTCCGGGCGTTGAAAAGATGGTTTCCGTCCATGACGGTCAGCGGATCCGCAAACCGTTGGGAAAGATGATGGACTTTGAGAACGATGATTTGATCGTCACCTTTGAGGGCCTCTTCATGGATACGGCGTTCATCCCGAAATTGCGTTCCATCCTGAAGATCCTCGAAGAAAAGCTCCAGACGCCCGTAGATATCGAATTTGCCTCTGACGGCAAAGATTTTTACCTCCTGCAATGCCGGCCTCAAAGCTATTTTGAAGGGTGCGAGCCGTCATCGATTCCTAAGGACGTCCCCAAAGACAAGATCTTGTTTTTTAGCAACCGGTTCGTTTCAAACGGAAGGGTGCCCGATATCTCGCACATCGTCTATGTGGACCCTCAAGGCTATGATAAACTCACAGACGAGTCTCGTTCGGCCGTGGGACGAGCTGTCGGGCGTCTCAATAAAATCTTGCCAGGGCGTCGGTTCATTCTCATGGGACCGGGGCGCTGGGGAAGCCGGGGAGATATAAAGTTGGGCGTGAAGGTCGGCTATTCCGATATCTCGAATACCGCCGTGCTCATTGAGATCGCCCGAAAAAGGGGCAACTATCTGCCCGACCTCTCCTTCGGGACTCATTTCTTTCAGGACTTGGTCGAAGCCGAAATCCGCTATCTGCCTCTTTATCCCGATGAAGAAGGCACGCTCTTCAATGAGCAGTTTTTCAGGGCCTCTCCCAATATCCTTCCAGAAATTTTGCCCGATTTTGCGTTCCTGGCCGAGACCTTGAAGGTCATCGACGTTCCCAAGAGCACAGCTGGCCTCGTCCTCAGGGTTCTGATGAATGCTGACCAGGATGAAGCTGCGGGAATTTTGGTCAGTCCCTACCCCACTCCTCAGATTCCCATTATTGCTCCAGCACAGAGTGAGAGACAGGCAGAAAATTATTGGGCCTGGCGGCTCCAGATGGCCGAACATATCGCTTCCCAATTGGACCCGGTCCGTTTTGGCGTCAAGGCACTTTATGTTTTTGGCAGCACGAAAAATGCCACCGCCGGCCCGCGGAGCGATATTGATCTGCTGGTTCATTTTCAAGGGACAAGGAAACAGCGTCAAGAGCTTATCGTCTGGCTAGAAGCCTGGAGCCTGGCTCTGGACGAGATCAATTGCCAGAAAACGGGCCACAGGTCAGGGGGTCTGCTCGATATTCATATCGTCACGGATGAGGAAATTGCCAGGAAGGAGGGTCACGCTGCGAAAATCGGAGCTGTCACCGACGCCGCCCGCCCTCTCCCGCTCAAGAAGCTCACCCGGGCGAGCTAAATAAGCTGGCGGGTTGCCGCCTCAGGCCTCTCGGGATCAAATCGAACCAAAGCGAGTTCTGGACCGTCGTGTGCGGCTGAAAAACAGTGCGTGCGGCCGATGAGGTCACGCCAGGACAGAGAAATCCTGGGTGATTCATGAATATGGCCGTGGAGGGAAAGCAAGGGCTGTTGCGCCTCGATAAAGCGTCGAATCGCGATGCTGCCCAGGTGCTGGTCAAGGGGGACATGGTCGATCATTTTGCCCGCCAAGGCTGCGAGGTCAAGCTTTGTCTCATAAGGGGGAGAGTGAAAGAGAAAAATGGCCCGGTCCAAGTTTTTGTCCCTCGCGAGCCTGGCCAGATCCTCTTGAATAGTGGCATACCTTTTTTCCCGGTCTGAAACTGGAAAAGTGCGGACTCCTTCCTCGGGCGAGACGGAGCCAGGGTCCACGTACCTGGAAACGTCATAACGCTCCCAGTCTTTAAGACGGAAGGGCGTGGGGGGGACATAGCCGTAGCCATAAACAGAGAAATCCTTGAAGTCGACCTTTCTGTTGTGGACATACTCCCAGACCTCTTGAGTTGCTGCTTCCCAGACGGCGGCCTCTTCAAAGCGTGGGTCATCGTTGCCCATGATAAGAAATATCCTCGGATACGCGTTCTTGAGGTCCTCGCGCAAGACTAATAGTTGCTTCACGAGATAGTCATGAATAAAGTCTTGATGAAGGAGGCTGGCAGGCTTTATTAGACCCAAAGGCAGGAAATCGCCGCCGATGAACACGGCTTCAGGCTGTTCCGCTGGAATGGCCCGGAAAAGCTTCTGATACCGGCTGAGATTTCCGTGCAGGTCGGAAACAAAAAAACAGGTTGTCATCCTTTTCCCCTGGGAAAAGCGGAGCGATAGCGCTGGCAAAATGCGTGATCGGCCTAAGAAATCATAATCAAAATCGTCCTAGGAGACAATCCCCGCTGCACTTTTGTTCAGGCGCCGAGCCTGGAGGACTTTGAGCTAGGAACTCGATTCGGCTCCAAATTTATATCCGACGCCGCGCACCGTTTGGACATATTTTCTGGCGCGGCCCAGCTTTTTTCTCATTCCCGTGATTTGATAATCCACGACCCTTTCGGTAATTGAGTAATTGTCCTCGCGGACGTGGTCCAGAATCCGGGATCGGGTAAAGACCTGATTTGGACTTCCGGCCAACAACGAGAGGATGTCAAATTCGGTTTTGGTGAGTTCGATCTTTTCTCCGTCGACAAGGACCTCGTAGGCATCCCGATTAATCATCAGCCCATCAAACTCCAGGATATTGCGATATCTATTTTCGGATGTGCTTTTTCTGCGGAGCAAAGCATGGATTCGAGCGATCAGGATTTGGGGCTCGAAGGGTTTGATGATGTAGTCGTCCGCATACTCTTTCAACCCGAGGACGATGTCCTCCATTTTTCTTTTCCCGGTGAGCATGATGATGAAGATAGCGGCTGTCTGAGGGTCCTTCTTCAGGATATGGCAAACCTTGTAGCCGTCCATTCCCGGAAGGACCAGATCCAAGAGGATCAGATCGGGCCTTTCTTTCCGGGCGATAATAACAGCTTCCTCGCCTGTTTGCGTGCAGAGGACCTTGAACCCTTCTTTCTCGAGGATAAAGGCAAGGCTCTTTTGAAGACTCACATCGTCTTCAACAAGCAGGATCTTCGTTTTCTCCAGGAGTTCGTCCACGGACATTATTTTAGCCAGATCCTAACAAAAATCAAACAATACCCAAATAATAAGCCGAGAACTCGGGTTTCCTCGAATGTTTCCCTTGGGATACGGCGAAGATTACTGCCCGGGGTCTCTTCGGGCATAGAGTTTTTGCCATTTTTCAACAATCGAGGCCAGCGTCTCACTCAGTCTTGCTCCGCTTCCGTGAATCGGACGAAGTTCTTCGGCAAGCTCGGAATAGCCTTTCCTGTCCAGCCAGGAAGAAATGATATCGTTGTCGGAAAAGGGCTGGATTTTATCTGGAGAAATGGTCCTGAGCAAATTCACGAGATCTTGGAGGTTGAACACTTTAGCGCCGTTTATAGTGAGGGGAGTGGCGTTGAGCCGCAAGATTTCTTTTTTCAGGTGTTTTTTCAAGAGAGAGATGAGCTCACGGCCTTGACTTCGTTTAGGACGCAAGATATCCGCGAGCTCTCTGTAGCTGTGCATATAGAGCCAAGTTGAAAATTTGTCTTTTTGCCCGTAGCTTTCCATGATTTCTCTTAACACCCGCCCTGTCCTGGTGTTTTTTTCCGCCGCAGACAAAATCTTGTAAAGACCGTGGATATTTCTAATCCGATGCAATTCATTGCCGTCTTTATCATAGATCAAAAAGTCGCCCATGCCGGAGAAGTCAAGGATAATATCCCTGAGTTTTTCGAGGCTCCCAGGATCTCCCTTGGGCAGAAGGAAAGCCGCGTTTTTAAAGTCGCCGGCCTCCTTGGCTTTAGACGCGATGATGACAGGAATCCGGGGATAATACCGAGTGATCATACGGACGAGATCACGACCGGCATCGCTGTCGAGCTGATTTCCTCGGGGAAAGAAAATATCGGCTATCAGACAGACGACATCGTCTCCATGACCGTGCGACCGGTAATCGCGGCGGTCGATTCGATCTTCCGCCTCCACTGCGAAAAGAAATTGCAGCGTTTCTTCGTAGGTTCGGGTGACCATTACATCCGCACGCTGTCCGATGATGCTATACAGCGTCGGGAGGAATTGCGACAACCAGCGGGGTTCGTCATCCACGACCAAAAAGATAAATCGCCGGACCTTTGAAGACTTCCGGATATTGATCAAATCTTCGGCGGCCCTGACGACGGAGGTAATGAGCAGGGGGGGAACAAGATCTTTCGTGTTGTAGGCAAATATCAAGTCGGCTTGAGCCGTATAGGGATATTTTTTTTGGGCGGGTTGCGGGGGAGAACAATGAATAAAGGAGTTTGCAGAAAGAAGGACGACTACAGCATCGGGATTGTTGGCCCGAATCTTTTCACAGTCGACGAGAGGTAGAGCGGTGTCATCGAAAACGAAGACCGCCGCTTGGTCGGAGGTCCAATCAGAAACGGAGCGAGGGTTGGAGAAAATCTCGGTTTTGAGCCAAGGCATGTTCTCGTTGAGAATCTGAGAGGACTCCCGGATTCGCGCTTCCCCGGCAAAGATGACCGCTTTTCCGACTTTGAGCGGATTGATGATCCTGGGAACGAACGGGAATTCGGGGATCGCCGTATTAGGTGCCATTTTCAAGGATGACCTTGCAGCATTGATGAATGGAGTCGGCAAAAATCGTCGCGGGCTTGGGAAAAGTCAGCAGGGACAAGGCATCATCGGGATCGGCCGAGGAAAAAAACCAGGGATCAATCTTGTCTCGGGCGGGTGTGATATAACCGTAGATGATGTTGTTGCCCATCAAGTTGGTTAAGAAATGCGTTCCCTGGGTTCCGTACATCCGAGTTTGAAGTCTTCTCTGCTCCTCATCGTATCCCCCTTGGATCATGTAAAGGAAATGACTGCCGTAGATCCCTCCTGTGAGTTGGTCGTCTTCGGGGAGAGGTTCGGCCCGTCCGGCAATATCTACTCCGTATTCAAAAATGGCCGCGGCGTGGTCGACTTCCTTGTAATCTACATAAATGCCCCAGTCCCTGTTTTTGCTTCCCAGCCGGCCGGGAACGATCAAGACGTACTGTTCATTCTGTTGATACATTTGGCGGTTGATGGCTGCAATTCTGGCCCGGACAGCTTCATTCATGTCTTTGGTATAGACGAAGGGCGAGATGACGACGGCATATTTGACCCCTTTGATGATGCCATGACCTTGAGAGTTGTCGATGGATAGAAAAGTCTGCTGGGGGTTTTCAGGAATCCGGATGGAATCCCACTTGAGTTGGGGCAATGGCGTGAGCTGGACGACATGAAACAGACCGTCTGCTTTATCCTTCTTGGAGAAGTCGATGTTAAAAACAAACTCAATCTGGAATTGGGGCGCGAGTCGAGCAGAAATCGTCTCCATAATCTCGACGAGACTTGTTTTAAAACGATAATGATTGTTTTGGATGAGCTCTTCGATAGTGATCAGGTTGTTGGAGATTCCCAACAGCTTGATTTTATGGTAATTGGCGAAGTCGACGTGCAGTTTTTTCATGGTTTCCAGTTCCTCTCCCCGAAGTTCCCTGTTCTTGGTCATATCCAAGGCATAAAAATATTGCTGTCCCTTGCCGACTTGAAGCAGTTTGAGAGGAATAGGTTTTTTGATCGTCGCCATTGAAATAACTGGAAAGTCATCCAATACTGTTGCATACCCATGGCCGAAGGCGATTCTGGCAAAGCCTTCCTTTGGGTCCTGGGTTTTAAGGGCATGAGGAAAATAGGAATTCGCGACTCCCGAGATGTAGGGGTAATAACACGGGCCGGCCCTCGTATCATCAAATATCCCCGGGATCGGGTTCATGATGATGGCCATTTTTTCTCGGCTTGAAGGAGGCTGTTTCTGGGTGAAATCATTGTAGATATGGACCATCGCCTGTTGGGTTTGAAGAAGACGGATTTGTGCGTCAGGATGATTGTTGGGGAGCATGAAGGACGTGTATTCGCCGGCATGAATCACGCCTATTCCCTCGGCCGATGTCCCTGCTTCATTTGTTGCCGAAGAGCGAACCCCGATGGGAGCGTCTCCCAACTCGTTTATGATCGACGCAACGATGTCTAATTCTTCTTTCCCAAACTTCCTGCCGCGGTCCATAAACCGGTCATAAAACGTTGTGCTGAGGATACGGGTCTTAAGCTTGACGGTATTCGGGATAGGGCATTCGTTGATCCTGGCCAGGCCGACGCCTTTCCCTCCCCACGACCCATCTCCGTAGATTTTGATATCCCCGGGCTGTTCGACGACCTTAGTGCTCATTGCTCCTAACTCATTTTAAGTGAAAATATGGTCTCAGTAAAGTGCCGCGAAACAGACAGAGTTGCCTGTGGGTCTCAGGGGAAGCAAAAGAAATATGGAGTTTTCCTTGCCGGCGATCACGGCCTGAGCGATAACGATATCTTCAGGACGCCCCGCTCTTCCATGGGGAAGAATCGGCTCGTTGGGTCCCAGCGCCTCTCCCAGCTCTTGTTGTAGACGATGAAAATCTCGTTGCCGGGAGAGATTTGCCAGCGAAGGCGGGCGCTCCAGCCCAGCTGCCTGGAGATGTCGTCATATTGAATGTAGTTCATGAACCCGAGGTCGGGCGAAAGGAAAATGTCGGCCTTGACCTGATAGACGTTTTCGCTGAAGCGTCCCTGGGGAAGCCGGCCGCGGACGAGGTTGACGTCCAGCGCCAGGCTCGCGTAGCCTTTGTATTTCACCGTTAGCCCGATCTTCAGGTCGTCGTAGTGGCCTGAATAGAACTCCCCGAAGCTGTAGCCCAGGTCAAAGGCCGCCGGCCGGTAGG
>CAZOKP010000039.1:13563-24113 GCA_964580435.1 uncultured Eubacteriales bacterium | reverse complement strand
CCCCCCGCGCTCGCTCTGGGCATTGCTCCCCCCGACCCCGATATCATGAAGAGGCCGCCACGTGATCCCCGCGAAAGTGTGTTCTCCAAAGACCTCCTGCTCCTGCTCGGCTTGGCCGTCTTTGTGTGGAGTCCGTTTTTCCTCTTCATCTTCTTCCATGACCTCAAAGGAATCACTCACGCCAGGACTGAGATGTTCTTCCTCTTCATTATCATCGAGCTCCTCGTCGCCCTGAATTCGCGCTCGCTCAGATACTCCTTTTTCACCTTAAGGCCTCACAAATGGCTTGTCCTCTCGGTCATTTCACAGCTTTTCTTAACCTTTCTCGTGGTCCTCGTGCCGGCCATCAGACGGTCCTTCGGAGTGCAACTCCCCTCCGCCCAGGATATGACTATGATTTTCGGTTTCGGCGTGTTTGTGCTTGTGACCTTGGAATTGATCAAGGCCTATCTAAGAAAAACAGTGTATGCGATCAAGTGAACACGACAAGCCTGGATTTCAGACGAATGAGAACCTGGCCGAAGTCTATGGTTCTTTATCCAACCTGTACTTCTTTCTGAGATTCCTGTCATAGGGAGCTTTCCGCGAAGGACAGTCTTTCCTTGGGCACAACTGGCAGCTCAGAAAACTCACCCGGGTTGGGAAGTAAATGCCGGAAATCGACTTTCTCGGGATCATCAGCATATGCTCGGTCAGTTTCACGCTGACCAGTTTTTCAGTTTCTCCAAACAGGGAAAAGAGCGCTTTTTGTTGGGTGATCGGCCAATCTTCTAAGGAGCCGGGGCTCATACTTGAAAGCCCGGTCAATCCGAACCGCCTCTTGAGGTGTTGTTCGAGGTACTGAGCGGCCTTGCCGAGAGCCATGTCCGCCAGGCCTTCAAGGTAATACTGTCGCAGGAGGTCATTGCAGCCGCTGGCAAATCTTTCGAGATCTTGGCCTATTGTTATGATGAAGGGGAAAACCCTTTCCACGGCCTCTAAATTTTTTCGGAGGACTTTGCTCGAAAAGGTCACGCTCTCGATCGCAATCTCATCGTTGCCCTTCCTCTCGATATAAGAAACCTTATAGATGATCTTTGGTTTGATGAGCGACTCTGCGTCCTTGATCAGTTGCGGGAGATTGACGGAAGCGCCGGGCCGCTCTCTCCAATGCAGTTCATTCTTGACCTCTTTGATATTCAGCAGGACGGGTATCTTTTCTAATATTTTCATTTGACTTTTGTTGTCCGCACCTCCAGAGAATATATAACAACGCCAATTTGACTTAAACGACAGGAATCGAAAACCGAAGAAAAACAAGTACGCCCGAGAGGATTCGAACCTCCGACCTACTGATTCGTAGTCAGTCGCTCTATCCAGCTGAGCTACGGGCGCACAAACCGCTCAAACGCAGACAAAATATACCGCAATCGCTCACCTATTTCAACCTCAGAAGCAGTGCTCAACGCTTGCCGGCCCGAGGCTTTCGAAAAGACGACAGGAGAAGGGCTGCGCCGATGACCAGGATGAGAGCGCCCCAGAAAAGGTTGACGTTTATTCCGAAAGACTTTTCGTAGGATTCTTTTCCCGAAAGAAGTCCGAATAGGACCAGGATCAACCCATAAAAACTCAGCAGTCCACCCAGGGGCAATTTCAGGTCCAGGAGATGCGCTTTTTTGTTTTCTTCCATTTCACACTCCCGATTTCACCCAATGAATCACCAAAAGATGATATTGAGGGCCAAAGTGGCGATGAGCGCCACCGAACCCCAGACCTCGGGCCGCAGATAAAATTTGATGGCGCCTTTTTCTTTAGGAGAAAGGCCATACACCAGACCGCTGAGCTCCGATACCGCCTTCTTCTTGGTGAAGAGGCTGACGCCGATGGTCACGACAAAATCCGTCAGCCAGGCCCACCAGGCCTGGTAAAAATTGGCTCCCATCTCGCTCGTGTAATGAAGGACACCGGTCTTGTAAAGGACATAATGCCCGGCGGCGACGCCTATTCCCGATAGTAGCCCAAAGAATCCGCCCCAGGGCGTCGCTCCCCTCCAGAACATGCCCAACAGGAACGTCGCAAACAGGGGCGCATTGAAGAAAGAAAAGATAAGCTGCATATAGTCCATGAGGTTGGGAAAGGATTGAACAATATAGGCTGTCCCGACACTCATGAGGACTCCGGCAACGGTGGTGTACTTGCCAACGTTCAAATAGTGCTTGTCAGGCCTCCCCTTCTTGATGTATGTCCCGTAAATATCGTAAGTCCAGACCGTGTTGAAGGCGGTTACGTTTCCGGCCATCCCGGACATGAAGCTCGCCAGCAGCGCCGTGATGGCCAGGCCGAGAACGCCGTTGGGCAGCAAATGAGACATCAGCAAGATCAAGGCCGAATTGTATTCTCCGGTCTGCGCGCCCGACTGGCTGAGTTCAGGCAGGACGGCCACCGCGACAAGCCCGGGAATGACCACGATAATCGGGACGAGCATCTTCGGAAAGGAGGCGATGATCGGCGTCATGCGGGATGCCGCCAGATTCTTCGAGGCCAGGGCCCGCTGGACAACCAGGAAATCCGTCGTCCAATAGCCGAACGAGAGGACAAACCCAAGCCCCAGGATAACCCCCATCCATTCAATCCCCAACGGATTTTGCGCGGCGCTTCCGAGATACTTCCAGGAATGCAGGAAGGCCTCAGGAAGCTTCTTGGCTAGGCCTGCCAAACCACCAGTGTTCTTCAGACCCAGAAAAACAACCGGGAGGAGACCGAGCCAGATGAGAAAAAACTGGATGACCTCGTTGTAGATGGAGGAGGAAAGCCCGCCCCAGAAAACATAAAGCAGGACCACGACAGCGGCAAAAAGGATGCTCCCCGTGAGTGACCAGCCCAGCATCAATTTGAAGAGAAGGGCCATGGCGTAGAGGCTGACCCCGCTCATGAGCACGGTCATGATGGCGAAGGAAATAGCGTTCAGGCCGCGCGTGGCTTCGTTATACCTGAGCTTCAGATATTCCGGAACGGTCTTGACTCGGCTTCCGTAATAAAAGGGCATCATGAAGATGCCTAAGAAGATCATGGCCGGGATAGCGCCGACCCAGTAAAAGTGCACGGTCATGATTCCATACTTTGCCGAATTGGCGACCATGCCGATGACCTCGAGCGCTCCAAGATTGGCCGAAAGAAAAGCCAGCCCCGTTATCCAGCCGGGGAGCGACCTTCCCGAAAGGAAGAAATCCTCGCCCGTGCGCATGTACTTCTTGAGCGAATATCCCACCACGACCATGACCAGGATGTATCCCGCGATGATCGCGTAATCAATAAGATGCAGGCTGATCACTGGACCCATGCTTTTTTCCTTTCCTTTCTATTTCGGCAATCCTTTGTCTTCGGGCAAGCTTTTTAGTCGCCGTTTGGCCCGGGGGATGGCGCCGAAAAAAAAGTAGGCCACAAGGGCTAGGGTGAAAACGACGAGAAGTGGCCATTTCAACTCTCTCAGGATCTCTATTCCCAAGGAAGCGGCGCCGATGAACATCCCGGCTACAATAATTCCATAGAGCAGAATCTCGCTTTTTATCCCCTTTATTGCCTCTAAGATAACGTCTCTAAAGGGTGTCCTGGCTTCATCAGACTCTTTGAACATATTCCTGGGCCTCCTCTCTCTGCCCTCCGGGTCAGGCCGGCGTATTGGCAGGCATTTCCCTGGGTCCGAGAAATCTTTTCAAAACAAGCCAGACCACTCCCCCCGAAAGGACGAGAAGGAGCAGGTCGGCGACGATAAGAATATAATTCCTGTTACGGTAATAATTCGCCAGCAGGATCAGGAGCGAAGCGATAGTCGTTATGATCATGAAAACCGCCGGAATCAGAGTGAAGAAATTTTTCTTTTTCCTCAAAAGCAGCCACCCGGAAACAGCCAGCAGCGCCAGTGCTGCCAGAAGTTGATTGGCGGTGCCGAAGATCGGCCAAAGGGAACTGAACGCGTTGGAATAGGCGAGAATCCACATCAATAAGACGGAGAGAGCGGCATTGACCCAATAATTTTTAAGCAGCTTGGGCGGGTTCTTGAACAGGATGGTCCAGAGCTCTTCGAATAAATAGCGGTTGAGCCTGACGGCAGCGACCAGTGTCGTCACGACAAATCCCTCAACAAGGAGAATCCCAAAGACGGAGCCCAGAGCGACGGGGATGCCGAGGGCGAGATTAAAAAGATGGCCTGCCGCCAGGGAAAACCCGAGAATAGGATTCGACATGACCGCCGGGTCGGACGGCCAGACAACGGATTTGTAGTCGGCAAAGCTCATGGCCGCGCCGACCGCCAGGAGGACGCATACTGCCAGGATGGACTCCAGCAGCATGGCGTTGTAGCCGACACGCCGCGCATCGGTCTCGCGGGAAAGCTGCTTGCATGTTGTCCCTCCGGCGACCAGAGAATGGAACCCGGAGATCGCACCGCAGGCAATCGTGCAGAACATCATCGGCCAGATCAACCCCAAATGCTCGACGCCTTCTTTGAGGTTGAAACTGGGGATGGTCACAGAGAGACCCCCGATTCCTCCGGCAAAGAGAGAGACGATCATTAAGCCGATGCCGCCATAGAGGATTTGCACATTGATGAAATCCCGCGGCTGGAGGATCAGCCAGACCGGCATGCCCGCTTCAAAAAGGACATAGAAGGAAATGATAACCATCCAGGTCGACGGTGCCAGTGTGACCGGGAAAGCGATGCCGAACAGGACGGAGCTGACGCAGATTGCCGCAGCGATCAAATAAGCCAATATCGTCTTGATCTTTTTCTTGAAGATCAGCCAGCCCAAAAACGGCGAGCTCAGCGTGATAACGATCACTGACATCGAGGCGATCCCGCCGATCCGTCCCAGTACGACGCCGTCCTTGACAACGGTCTTGAGGAACGTCTGCCCCTCGACGGCGCCGAGCTTACTCAGGGGCCAGAGAGAGGTCAGCGAAATGGACGTGGCGCTCAGGAAGGAGGATGTGACCAGGACGATCATGACAATGGTGAACCCGATGAAGAGGTTGAACCCGGATTGCCCCAGCGTTTTGCGCGCCACCTCGGCCATGGACTTGCCGCCTTCGCGCATGCTGACAAAGAGGGCCGTGAAATCGTGGACGGCGCCGATGAAAATTGCTCCGAAAACAAGCCAGAGCCAGGCGGGAACGAAGCCGTAGAGGACGGCCATGGTCGGACCGAGGATGGGGCCCGCGCCAGCAATGGCGGCAAAATGATGGGCGAAGACGACATAGGATTTTGTCGGGACGTAATCCCGGCCGTCAGAGCATGTAATGGCGGGAGTCAGATGATTGGGATCTTCGCCGAGAATGCGGGCAATGTAGCGGGAATAGAAGCGGCTGGCGAGGCCAAACGCGGCTGCGGCAACGGCCAAGATCACCAGGACATTCATAGTCTGCTCCGCACTCCAGACAACAGGAGAGACAAATCCTCGCTAAAAAACGGATGACCACTTTAGCACAGCATATTTTTCTTGTCAAAAAACTCCGGGACGAGTCCTCGCTGGGGACGAACCCTGTTCGTGCTTGTCAGTGCAGGCTTCTTATGCTACGATTCCGTGCCTTAACCCTCCTGAGGCCGCGTTTTCATGACGGAAAAGAGTGGCAGAGAAGTGAAAAACTCCGGCGCCGACGAACTCGGAGCATCTTCGGAGCTCAGGGAAAGCTTTTCAGGGGCGGAGACACGGTTCGAACACTTTAGGCGGACTATCGGGCTGTTCCTGGGACCGCTGATCTTCCTGACTATCTATTTATTGCCATTGCCCAATCTTAGCGCAAGCGCCCATACACTTGCCGCAGTCATCGGCTGGGTTATTACATGGTGGATTACTGAGCCGATTCCTCTTCCTGCGACGGCCGTTCTCGGAACCGTCCTCTGCATTCTGTTCGGCGTCGCCGACGCCAAAACAGCTTTTGCACCCTTCGCCGACCCGGTCATCTTCTTATTCATGGGCAGCTTTATGATTGCTCGGGCCATGACCGCTCACGGCCTGGACAAGCGGTTCGCTTACGGCATGATGTGCCGACGCTGGGTTGGGAACAGCGCTGGGCGGCTCCTTTTTGTTTTTGGAGCGACGTCCGCTTTCATTTCGATGTGGATCAGCAATACGGCGACCACGGCCATGCTGTTTCCCATCGGACTCGGGATTATTTCCGCCATGGCTGAGATGATTTCTAAAAAGACCGGCAAACCCGTGTCCTCGCAAAATCTTCGCTTTGGGACGGGCCTTATGCTGATGGCGGCATACGCTTCCTCGATCGGTGGGATCGGAACTCCGGTAGGAACTCCTCCCAACCTCATCGGAATCGCCATGATCGAGCGCTTCGCCGGCGTTAAGATCCCCTTTTTCAAATGGATGCTGTTTGCCGTCCCCTCGATGCTGCTGATGTATCTCCTGGCCTACGCGCTGTTGTTCTCGTTGCATAAGCCTGACGTTGCCAGGATCGAAGGCTGCCAAGACTTTGTCAAAGACGAGTTGGCCAAACTGGATCGGTGGAAGCGCGGAGAAAAAAACGCCTTCATAGCCTTTTCCGCCGCGGTTGTTTTATGGGTTCTGCCCGGTTTCTTGGTCCTTTTCATGGGAAAAGATTCCGCTCTTTCCAAAATTTATAACACCAGAATGCCCGAGGCTGGAGCCGCGCTTATCGCTGCGGCCCTGCTCTTTCTCCTCCCCGTCGACTGGAAGAAGAGGACATTCACCCTGTCCTGGAAGCAGGCCGTCGAAATTGACTGGGGCACTCTCCTTCTCTTCGGCGGAGGGCTTTCGCTCGGTAATCTTATGTTCCAGACCGAGCTGGCCAAGACCCTGGGAAACGGCATCCTGAACCTCTTTGGGGCCACTTCTCTGTGGACGCTGACCTTGGCTGGAATCTACCTGGCAATTTTGGTGACCGAAACGACTTCAAACACCGCTGCAGCCACTATGCTCGTTCCTATCGTTATTTCCCTTGCTCAGGCTTCAGGAATCAATCCCGTCCCGCCCGCCATCGGGACAACCTTGGGCTGCAGCTGGGCTTTTATGCTGCCGGTTTCGACCCCGCCCAACGCGATCGTCTACGGCTCCGGCCTTGTCCCTATCACTAAGATGATCAGGGGTGGAGTCCTTCTCAGTCTCACTGGGGGAATGGTAATCTGGCTGGTGCTCCGGCTTGTTCTCCCCCTGCTGGGATTAGCCTAATCGGCCAGGTTCAGTCAGATATCCATTCTGATCGGGAGAATCACCGTGGTGATTCCGCTCCAATGTAAATTTTTCTGGATGGAACAGGCCGTTTTTCCCTTTTCACCGCCCTTCTCTATCCCAGAAGGAGGAGAAGAAGCAAAAGTGAGCCCGCCGCGAGCCGGTAGATCCCAAAGAGATTCAGGGTATGGTTCTGCAGGTAGCGGATGAACCATTTAACAGCAAAATAAGCGACAGCAAAGGCCGAAATGAATCCGACGAGAAGCGCCCAGGCCTGGGGTCCCGAGGCCAAGAGCACGGCCCTCGTTTTATAGAGGTCATAAGCGCTTGCGGAGAAGATGGTAGGGATGGCCAGGAGGAACGAAAAAGCGGCCGAATCATCCCGCCGGTGGCCCAGGACCATCATAGCCAATATCACCGCGCCGGCCCGAGAAACTCCGGGCAAAAAGGCCAGCGATTGGGCCAGCCCGATCATTATAGCGTTCCTATAGGTTAACTCTGATAACGGCTTCCGAGGCTGGATCAGGCCTCTTTTAACCAGGCCTTCAAAGACCAGAAAAAGGACGCCGACAAGAATAAAAATGCTCGTCATCCAGGCATAAGATTCGAAAAATACCTCTTTGATCGTCTTGTACGCGACGACGCCTAGGATGGCCGTAGGGATGAAAGCCGCGAGTGTTTTTTTGACCAGCGCCCGGTCCCTTTTGATCCTTTTCCAGTAAAGAACCACCACAGCCAGGATGGCGCCGCTCTGGATGAAGACGTTGAAAAGCTTGATGAAATCCCCCTCTCCCATCCTCAACAATTGAGAGGCAAAAATGAGGTGGTAGGTCGAGGAGATGGGCAGAAATTCAGTTAGCCCTTCGACGACTCCGAGAACAATGCTCTCCAGAAAGTCCATTGGCGTTATATATTGGGCAAGCTCCGCAATATATAAATTCTTATCCGATCTGTCAAATGAGCGAGAGGTTTATTCTGGACCTCATGCCGGAATTTGAGGTCCTCCAGAGATCATGATCCAAAATAACTGCCTTTCTGGAGATTTGGTTACAAAAGACGGCGGGGCACAAGAAAGCTTCAGAGCCAGCGGGAGAAGCTGACGAGGCTTCTCCCAAAAACCCGGCTATTCTCTAATTGTTCCTGATCCTGTCGACTTTGTAGACTTCTCTCCAGGAGCGGATCACCAGGGCTGTCTGAGGAACGGGCTGGGCCAGCACCTGGCTCGGAGGCTCGGGGTTTACGCCGCCGGACGGTTGCGTGTAGCTCTGAATGAAAACCTTTCTCTTGTAGATATTGTCCTGTCCTGATTCTGAGAGGACCCCGGTCTCCCCGATCGTGACGGCTGACCGGACTTTCTGCTTGGTCGCCTTGAAGACAATAGGCGCACCCGCATCACTCAACAGGGCCGTTCCTCCCACCTGGTTGCCCAGAATATACCGGGCATAAATCCTGCCGCTTCCTACAAGCGTCTTGCATGGGTTCAGGGCCTCGATGCTGCCTTCGAGTGTAGCGATATAGACGATCCGGTCCGAAATCACCGGGTCAGCCCAGACTCGCTCTCCGACGACGAACGCATCCTTCTTGCGATCAAGGTTGATACCCAGCCGGGTCGCCAGATCATCAGGCCCGAGGTACCATTCCACGGCCGGCGCAGTCCCATCGACTAGGGCAACAAAAGAATATTGGGCCGTGTTCGGCGCCTTCTCATCCCCGCCCGTCCCGAAGTAGAGATGGATGGAATTGTCGGCCACATTAACATAGACCGCCGGCTTGGTGAAAATCGGATGATAATATGGGTCCCGATAAATGACTGTCGGGTCCCATGTGCGGACGGCATCCACCAAATCAATCTTCCATACTCTTCCCTTCAGATCGCCGAAATAGACAAAGTCTGCATAGCCGTCGCTATTCTCGTCGGCAGTCTCAGGAGATCCGGGCAGGGTGTTTTGGATTCCGAAGGGGCTGGCAGGCTCACTAGGTTCCCTGATCTCCCAGGAGCCGAGCATGTTTCCGGTCTCGACATCAAGGCAATAGAAATAATGACCGATATCTTCGGTCGGGTCGCCGTCATTGTCATAGCCGGAGCCGAAGAAGGTCACCCATTTTCCGACCGATTCGACTCTGACAACTCTGGGAACAGACCAGGTCTCCCCCATGTATTGGTCCGTGAATTCCCAGAGCGGGAGGGGATTCTCAGGATCGGTGACATCGATCGCGAAATAGTACCATTTATGGTCTTTCCCCCAGCCAGCTCCCTGACCGCAGACGAGCACAGTGTGCCAGTTGTTATCAGCGAACTGGACTTCCTGGATGGTGGGAGTGCCGTCGACGAAAAATTGATGGGCGAGGAAGACACCGCAATCGGGATCGACAACCTTCATCCTCCTCAATTTATAAAGGAGGTTATGCGGAATAAACGCCCACAGCTCTTCCATGGTCACGGCGTCAAAGCAGTGGAGCATGCCGTCGTTGGCTCCGGCAAAGACCACTTTCTGTCTATCCTGTAACGACTCTTTGTAAGCAGTATAGCCCGAGCCCATCTTAGCTTCGTTGATGTTCGGCGGCGGCTCGAGGACTTTAGGAGAGGAATGGTTGATATCGCCCAGCTTCCAGGTGCGCCCTTCGCCGAGGACAAACTGGATCAGGGGCGGAACCTCAGGGCTATTGATTCCGAGGTCGAGATAATCATCGAGTATCGCCGCATTCGATGTGCTGAAATCAATCCGGTCATTCATATTGCCGTCGGCCTGAGCATCATAAGCCGTATAGACATGACGGGCGCTCCAATCCATGTTCGCCAGGTTCACTCCGGCATCCTCCACGAATTCGGCGCCAATATCTCGGATATCCTCGAGCTGAGAGCCCCTGTTATAGGCTAGGGTGAGGTCGCTGACATCCCAGGAGCGTAGATGCCCTTTCCAGCGCGGAAATTCGAACGACGCCGAGTAGAGCACCTCTTCCGCATCGCTGGTTCCACCGATATCTACATTGGTAACGGCCTGAGAGGTCCGGGAATATTCTCTCTTGGAGATATAATTATAGACGATCTCAAGCCAGTTAAGCCGGGGAGTGACTCTCTCATCCGTGGTCCGGAAGATGGCCTTCCAACGAAGGAAATCACCCGGGCTCTCGAATTCAAAGAGAACGCCCGGGGTGACCGGACCTTCCCATTTGGGGTTCCCGTTTTCATCATCGGAGTTGGAGAGATAATAAATGATCGATGTCCCTGAAGGCTTATTCTCGCTGACGAGAATCATGGCCGAGACGACAGCATATTCAGAGGTCAGAAAGCTGCACTCGAGGAGGTTCTTAGAGGCAACTGACCCTTCTGGCCAATAGATCGGATAAACATTGTTCATGAAAAAGTAGCAG
>CAZOKP010000039.1:5835-13463 GCA_964580435.1 uncultured Eubacteriales bacterium | reverse complement strand
GTTTGGAATCGTGATTGTTTTGCCGCTGATTCTATTAAAGGTTCCACCGTCATTTCTGTAAAAATAAATGTCTCTTGAGTTCGCCGATCCAACCAAAATATCGACATCACCGTCAGTGTCAAAATCGGCGGTGGCCACACCGCAGACGCCGTATATATAGGCGGCTTGGTTGGGATAGGGATTGATGACCTGGGGCAGTCGCGAAAAGACGCCGCTGCCATTATTGATGTAAATAACGAGTTCACCGTAGCGACCGTAGGCCCAGCGCGATGGAATGCCGACGATCAAATCGAGGTCACGGTCGCCGTCAATATCCTTGGAGCAGATATTACCTTCCCATCGCCAATGGGTGCCGGATGATCCATACTCTCCATAGCCGTCATTGATCAGGTCATCGATCAAAGTGGGGCGATTGTCAAAGACGGGAGTGGAGCCGGGAGCCAAGCGGTTTTCGACATAAAGGTTCTTAAAAATCCACAGCCTTCCCTGCCAGGAGAGAGCAGCGATATCGGCGTCGCCGTCGCCGTCATAATCGCCGGCGCCCAGAGCCATGATCTCGTAGGTGTTGAAGGTGCTGAGGTAATTGATGTAGTAAGGGCCGCTGAAGAGAAACCGATTGGGATTGCCCGGGTCCTTTCCCTGACAGGTGAAAATGGAGATGTTTGTGTCTGTGCCGTTGCCGTTGTTGTCACAGCTGCGGCCTCCTTGAACGAGGTCCACTGTGCCGTCGCCGTTGAAGTCAGCCGCAGCTCCCGTCATCCTTAAGTTGGTGGTCACCGGATAGTTGCTGGTCGCCTCCCAGTTCGCTCCTTTTTGCGCCAGCCTGAGGTGAAGACCCGAGACATCGTTGAAGATCGCCGTCATGGTTGACAACGTGGAGCTATCTCCACCCCTGTAACCCCAGACGCGACCCTGCTGGGTCGTGCACGTCTGACTCGCGGCGTGGATAAAGAAAAGCGCTACCACAGCCGTCAAAACAATCAGCCCCAAAACATATTTTTTCATGGTCGCTTCCTCTTCCTTTAAATAGATTCCTGAATTTCTATCTTAACCTCGATCCTTGTATAGGTGTTTTCGCCCGCTTTTCCGATGCATATCACAAGGCAATCCATGTCATTCACGGCCACGCTAGGAGGCTCATCATTGATCAAAAAAACCGTATACCGCAGAGAAGCATCGCTCGGAAGAGCCTGGTCAATAAAAAGCGCATTGGCCGGGGCGGCCATGACATCATTCCAGAGCTCCTCGTCCGTCAGCCGCCGAAAATAGAGGGGATTGGGAACATCATAGCTGAGAAAAGGCTCGTCGAGGACATTTGCGCTTCCGCCAAAATCTGTCCGATACTGACCCGCAAAATCCGAGAGGGTGCCGTTGATGATATTGTCATTCAACAACCTAAAAACCGCATCGAACCCGGCCTCGGCAGCGTTAAACGCCCTTTCCTGCAGCCGGACATTGCCGGCCACCCGGGATCCTGTTCCGGTGACGAAAAGCAGCAGAATGCCGACCCCCAGCAAAAAGGCGAGGACGAGGATCACGATGATCAGCCCCACTCCCCTGTCTTTTCTCATTCCCTTTGTCTTCATGGTTTGCCTCATCACCGGGTCCCATAATTATAGATATTTAAGGTCAGGTTTCTGACGTTAGACGTGGAGTCGAGGAGAAATCTCTTGTGCCTGTCCGGCTGGCCGAGGCCGCCTTCGTCATTAGAGATCAGAGGACGCTGATAGAGATAAAGCTGAGCCGGCGGCGTGCCGGAGACGGCCACGAACGCCCGCGGCGTTCTTCCCAGGATCATAACCCTGATCTCGCGGATGCGCCCGATCTCGTCCAGAGACCAGAGATGACCGAAGTCCCAGGGACGGAAGCCGTCCAAGGAGCCGTCTTCGTCCAGGTCGCCGTTATACTCGAACTGGATGTTCTCTACATTTTGAGCGATAGGATAATAGTTGCCATTCCAAGTCATGTAGAGGATTCCGCCCTGTCCGTTCCCGATGTAGCCGTTAAGCCCCGCCGTCAGGCCTGGATAATTTCCCGTTATGTCCAGCCAGAATTCCTTGACGTCAATAAAAGACACCTGGCCGCCGTCATAATCGCTGGATTGAGTGCATGTGCCGGAAAGCCCGCCAGGAGGGTTGATTCCGGGGGCAAGGCCGGGCGAGAAATTCAGCTTCTCGGTGTTGCCGCTGGCGTTGTGGGTGACGTGGGTGACTTGTCTGACTTGACCCGCCCGGCAGCCTGAAGCCGGGTTCGGGAGGACGAGGACCATTTTATTTTCGTAGAAGGCATCAGGATATGGGTATTCCTCGAAACTATAGTCGTCCACAGAGAGGTTGATTGATGAAAGTCCTTGGTAGTTCTCAATATCCAGGTTGAGGGGGTCCTCGAGATTTCCCATCATCAGTAGCCGGTCGGGAGTCACATCGGCTGTCCCCTGAGTTTCGTTGTCCGTCCCTTGAAAATAATAGCCTTGGAATTCGATCGGCAGCCCGACTCCGGCCATCCGCATGTCCCGGGTGACAAAGTACATGGCTGAACGCAGGTCCTGCTGGAGTTCGGCGTACATGCTCTGGTCGACGGCGACCTTGTTGCTCCTCGTGTAAAGGGCCGAAGTCGCCAGGATGATGATCAGCATGACCGTGCTTCCTACCAGGAGCTCGGTCAGGGTGAAGCCCCTCCTGACCAGGTCGTTTTTTCGTTCTTTGCTTTGGCTCAAAATCTTGATATTCATTTTATCCCTGCGCCATAAGATTTACCGGCTGATAATTGTGCTGACCCTGGCTTTGACCCGGTACTTCGCCGGATCCCCGAACAACAATGCCTGCGCTGTCGCCAGCTGTTCGGCTGAAAAGACCAAAACCTCAACTTCCCATGATCCACCCCACGGCTGGAGCCGAGTCAGCCTCCGATAGTCATTTCTTCCATCCCCGTTAAGGTCAAGGGGCTGGTCCTTCATGATATCCAAAATGCTGTCCGGCGGGTTGTTGAGGTCAACCCCGTTTATGCTGTTGTAGAAATCGGATATCTCCTGGATGGTCAGGTTCCTGAGCACGTCGATCTGCTGCTGGGCGAGATAGGAGGCGTTAGTAATCCGTTCGGACCGCAAGTTGTTCAAAACGCTGACGGTGAACATTTCGGCGAGGCCGAGGACGGCGATGGCCACGAGAGCAATCCCGATAACAGCCTCGATGAGAGTGAAGCCGTGTTTTTTTCTGACTTGTTTCGTCCGACTCTGCTGTCTCACGCTTTCCTCCTTTTCAGGCCTTAGCTCGACTTGACGTATTGGATGGAGCCTCCGGCAAATATGTTCAGGGTCCTTACGCTCGGCTGACCGTGCCTCTGCAAAACTGTGCTCTGGACAGAAATGGTGTTCTGTCCGAAATTGTAGTTGAGGACCAATCCGAGCGGGGAAAAATCCACCCTCTGGTTGGGCAGATTTATGGCCGTCACATACTTGCTTGGGATGGATCTCCTGAAGAATTGGGGAACTTCCACCCAGGTACCCTGGGACGTTTCTCTCAGGATGTAATAGACCCAGTATCCCTGACTGTTATCGAACTGGATGCGGTGGTTCAATTTGTACTTGACGGACTGGAACTTGGCCTGCTGGAGGGTCGTCTGGATTTCCCTAGCCGTGTTCTCCAGGCTTCTGGTCTCCAGTGAACTCATGATGTTCGGATAGGCCATAACCAAGAGAATCCCGATGATGGCGACGACAAGAATGATCTCGAAAAAGGTAAACCCTTTTAGATAAAGCTTTTGTTCTCTCATTTTCCCACCCAAACCATAGTTCTGCCCCGTCGGCAGACCGCTCCGCGCGCCATCCTCCAGATAACGATCCGTCCTTTGCCCATTTTTTGTTATTCTAATCGATTTTATCTTCCGGTTCACGCCCCACAAACATTTTTTTCATAATCCTGGTTTCTCTTTATATAATAAAGGCATAAAAACTATTATATTCTTTGCCACCTTGCCTTTTTCAGCAATCCCCCCTTGCGATGAATCGGGTGAGGAAATTTCTGTTTGACGCCTCCCCTTTTTCTCAAGGCCTTCTCACCCTTAACGGCTAATCCTCCTGCGGTTCTTTCTGGGCGCCAAGAATTCTTGGTTTCCAAACCTTGTTTTTATGATACAATAATCCCTCTTTTATGGCAAGAAAAAACATTTCTTCCCTTTCCCTAAGCGTCATTCTTCTCTTTTTTCTGCGGGCCCCTCTTGCTCCCGCCGCGGCCCAAACCGAAAAGCCGCCCTATCTTGGGGTTGCCGGAAAATCGGCCACAAAGGCTAGGAAGAAGGGTATGCTTAGACGGTCTTGCAAAAACTGACCAGGATAGGAGGGGCTTGACCGCCTCTCCTCAGGCGGCTGCGGCCGCGGACATGGCCATCCTCAGCCTGGTCCTCGCCGATAACCTTTAAATTTCGTTTTTATTAAATACGGATGGCGCGGCTTCAAAGACACTGGCCTGAGCCTAGACGCTTTCGCTTTTCTCAAAAAAATAAGCGCCCAGAAAAAGCATCACACCCGAGAAAAAAACCATCAGGATAAAATCGAGCCAGACAGCAAACGAGGAGGCGCCGAGCAGGATTCCCCTTAACCCGTCGACGCCGAAGGTCAGGGGGTCTAAATAAGAGAAATATTTCAGCCACAAGGGAAAATTGTCCAGAGGGTAAAGGGCCCCGGAAAGAAAAAAAAGCGGGAAAATGACAAAGTTCATGATGATTGAAAACCCCTGCATATCTTTCAAAAGGGAGGCAAAAATGAGTCCCAGGCCGAGGAAGGTCGTGGCGATGAGGGTCATCATAAGGATGGCCAGGAAGAGCGAGGTCGGGCCCGATATCTTAAAACCCAGGATGAACGAGATCCCGAGGATCATGACGCCTTGAATCAGGCCGGTCGTCGTGCCGCCGGCGACTCGGCCCACCACGATGGAGAGTCGGCTCACCGGTGCGACCATGATCTCTTTGAGGAACCCGAACTCCCTGTCCCAAAGAACGGAAAGCCCGCCGAATGTGGAGGAAAAAAGAAGCCCCATGCCGATGATGCCCGGGACCAGGAAGCGGATATACGTGCGGTCACCGGTCATTCCCGGAACAGCCATCCTGTTGAAACCCAGCCCCAGAAAGACCAAAAAGAAAAGGGGCATGGCCAGGGCACCGATAACGCGAGACTTCGCCCTCGAAAACCTCTTTATCTCTCTCAGCCATAACACGTAGACGGCCGTTGTATTGATGATCATCGTCCCCTTCCGTGGGCGGGCATCGTACTCCTGTGGCGCCCATTCTGGCCAGCCCAGTCTTCTCTGATCGTTCTCCCGGTAAAATGCAGAAAAACATCCTCGAGGCTTGGCTTGCGCAGATGAACGCACGTCACTGAAACCCCGGCCTTGTGAGCCTCAGTGATGAGCTCGGGGATGCGCCTCTCCCCTTTTTCCATGGTCAGGCTCAAGAATCCGTCGTGGCTCTTTGTCATCTTGACCCAAGCCAATGTTTTGAGCTGGTTGAGAAGCGCCGCCGTATCGCCCTCGAGCTCCATGGAGACGACGTCTCCGCCCAAAATATCCTTAAGCTGGGCGGGCGTGTCGAGCGCGACAAAATTCCCGAAATCCATGATGGCGACGCGGTCGCAGAGATAGTCGGCCTCTTCCATGTAATGCGTTGTCAGGATGATCGTGACCCCCCTGTCTTTGTTCAGCTTTTTGATATAGTCCCAGATGCGGCGCCTGGTCTGGGCATCCAGCCCGAGGGTCGGCTCATCGAGGAACAAAACCTTCGGCCAATGAATCAGGCCGCGGGCAATCTCAAGCCTTCTCTTCATCCCTCCGGAATATTTTTCAACCAGGACATCGGCTTTTTCTTCGAGCTCGACGAGGCGGAGGACATCCGCCAACCTGCTCTTTCGCTCATCACGAGACAGGCCGTACATCATCGCATGGAACTCAAGGTTCTCCTTGCCCGTGAGTTTTGTGTCAAGCGCCGGATCCTGGAAAACAATGCCGATACTCCTTCTGACATCGTCCCTGTGCAGGGCGACATTATATCCCGCTACCTCCGCAGAGCCTGAAGTGGGTTTGAGCAGCGTGGCCAGCATGTTGATGGTTGTCGTCTTCCCGGCTCCATTGGGACCGAGGAGCCCGAAAAGCTCTCCCGTTTGGACCGTGAAGGAGATGCGGTCAACTGCGGTAAAGCCGTTAAATTGCCGGGTCAGATTGTCGACACGAATAGCGTCCATCGCGGCGTATTCTCACTTTCATGGGGGCTGGCATCATCACTTTGCCTATTTTTTTCGCCGGCTGATCCTGGCTCTGAGCCTCTCTACACGATGGGCAAAATCCTCCTCGTAGTTCCGGGAGATGCCCATGGCCAGGGCCAATCCCTCCTCGGCGATTTCCTGGGCTTTGGCGTAATCTTTTTCCTTGTGTTCGTAATACATCGCCAGCTCCCGGAAACAGAAGAGCTGATTCTGGGGCGTCATCTCCTGCCAGAGGCTGACGGCCTTGTCCCATTGCTGGTTCTTTTTGAAATAATGAGCCAGCTTCTTTTTGGCCAGGAGAGCGATCTCCTCGGAGAGCCTGCCCTCAAGGGCCTTGCGGATAAAACTGGCGGACCTGTCGAGTTCCCCCGTTTTCTCCAGCACTTTGGCTGCGCCAAACAAGTCCATGGCGTCGGCGAATTCTTCTAAGCTTTCTTCTTTTTCTTCAGCGAAAATTCTTCCGCCGATGATGACGACACCGAGCAAGGAAAGGATATCTTCCTGATTGTGATAAAGAACGGGCTCCATCAGCGAAAAATCCCCGGACCTCAGGTATTGGAAATAGCGCGTTGGAATTTCCGAGGAAGGGATGTCTTCGTCCCGCTCGGCCTCGAGGATTTCCCGGGCCAGGTGATAGAGCCGGCAACTTTCCTGTTTGTGGCTCCAGAGGTTCCGCGCCGAGAAGAGGAAGTCGAGATGAGGAAGACCGCTGAGGACTAATGGTCGGCCGTAAAGAATAAATCTCGTCTCGAGAAGCGGCAGGTCGAAGCCTTTTCCGTTGAAACTCACCACGGACCGGAAATCCATCTGGTCGAAGAATTGGCTGAGTTCTTCGATCAGGCGTTCCTCTTCGGACAGGTCTCCGAGAAAGAACTGAAGGACATGAAACTTCTCGTCCCTGTAAAAGCCCAGCCCGACGAGAAAAGGCACGACGCCGACTCCGCCGGAGAGACCGGTTGTCTCGAGGTCCAGAAAAAGCGCGCTGGATAGGTCGCGGTCGTCAAAACTCCGGTCACGGCTCAGGAGCGCAAGAACATCGCTTTTGAGTTTGAGGCCCGAGGCCAAGGATATCTTTCCGTATCTCGATTGGAGCGAAAAATGATCCTCGAACACCTGCATTGGTTTTCGCGTTTGCGGCTCGAGAGGCTCTGCCTTCTCCTTCTTTTTGGCCCCGGTTTTGGTTAGGCTGATCAACTTCTCCAATTTTTCCTTGGTGGAGAGGCCCGCATCCCGGTCGATCTTCTGCCAGGTCTGGTTGACCGAATCCGGCCTTCTGCGGGAGGCCCGCTCTTTTTTGAGGAGCTTGAACCTGTCTTCGAAATCCATGTTCGTATTCGCCATCATCATCTTAAAATATTTCCTCCAACTTTTCAAAGCC
>CAZOKP010000039.1:0-5735 GCA_964580435.1 uncultured Eubacteriales bacterium | reverse complement strand
ATGAATATATAAAAGGAACGGGACCAAACGAAGGAGGCCGATGAACGCTCATCATTTCCTGGCGTTTGATTTTGGAGCGGAAAGCGGAAGGACGATGCTGGGAACGCTCGAGCAGGGTCGGATCATCACCCGGGAGCTCACCCGGTTTCCCAACGGCCCGGTCCGGGTCCTCGGGCACCTGCATTGGAATATCACCAAGCTCTTCGATGAAGTCAAGAAAGGGATGAAAACCTGCCTCAAAGAGGCGTCCGTCCGTCCAGAGAGTCTCGCCGTGGATACCTGGGGAGTTGACTTTGCTTTTCTCGCTGGGGATGGGAGCATCCTTGATTGCCCTTTTGCTTACAGGGACAGCCGGACAAAAGGAGTTATGGAAGAATTTTTCGAGCGTGTGCCCCGGGAGAAGATCTATCAATGGACCGGCATCCAGTTCATGCCCTTCAACACGCTTTTCCAGCTCTACTCGATGGTCAGAGAAAGATCTCCCCTCCTCCAACAGGCCGCCGGCCTGCTTTTCATGCCCGACCTCTTCACCTATCTTCTGACCGGCAAAAAGAGGAATGAATTCACGATTGCCTCGACCTCACAACTTCTTGATCCTCACCAGAGAACTTGGAAAAAAGAGCTTTTCGCGGCCCTGGAAATTCCTCTCGAAATGATGCAAGAAGTTTTGTCTCCTGGGGCCGTGGTCGGAGCATTGAGCCCTGGGGTCGCGCGAGAAACCGGACTTGCTGGAACTGCCGTCGTCGCCACGGCCAGCCATGACACGGCCGCCGCGATCGCTGCTATCCCTGCATCCGGAAAGAACTGGGCTTATATCAGCTCCGGGACATGGTCGCTGATGGGAAGGGAGGTGGTTCAGCCGGTCATCAATGAAAAAGCCCTAAAATCTAATTTTACCAATGAAGGCGGAGTCGCGGGAACGACCCGTTTTCTCAAGAACATCACAGGGCTTTGGATACTTCAGCAGTGCCGCAGGGAATGGGCCAAAAAGAAAGCTGTGACATACGGAGAGCTTGTGTGCCTGGCCGAAGAAGCGCCGCGGTTCAAGGCCTTCATCGACCCGGACTGGCCGGATTTCCTAAGTCCTCCCAGCATGCTTGCAGCGATCCGCCGATTCTGTCTCAAGACCAAGCAAACCGTCCCGAGGACAATCGCGGAGCTGTCGCGCTGCATCCTGGAGAGCCTGGCCCTGAAATACCGTTTCACCTTAAACGAAATTCGCCGCCTCACGGATACGCCGATCGAGAGGATTCATATCATCGGCGGAGGATCACAAAACCGGCTCCTCTGCCAATTGACTGCAGATGCCACTGGCCTTCCCGTTGTCGCTGGTCCGGCCGAGGCAACCGCCATCGGCAATATTATGGTTCAGGCCCTGGCCTTTGGATATGTGAAATCGCTTGCCGATATTCGAAAGACTATCCGGAATTCCGTCGAATTGAAAAACTATGAGCCCAGGGGCGCCAAAGAATGGGACACGGCTTATGAGCGGTTCCAAAACATACTTTAGAAACAAGGAGGTGGGAGGATGCATCCTTCGGCCATAGAAAAAACCTATGCCCTAGCTAAAGATCGGTATGCCGAGCTCGGCGTGGACACAGAAGAGGCGCTCAAAATTCTGGAGTCCGTGTCTCTCTCCCTTCCCTGCTGGCAGGGTGATGACATTCGCGGGTTCGAGAAGGCAGAGCAGCCCCTGCATTCGGGAGGCATTCAAGCCACAGGGCACTACCCCGGCAGAGCCCGAACCGCCGCTGAACTCCGTCTGGACCTCGAGAAAGCCTTTTCTTTAATCCCCGGACGGCACCGCCTCAACCTCCATGCCATCTATGGTGAGTTCGGCGCAAAGCGCGTCGAGAGGGACGAGATCGAACCGGCCCATTTCAGGAACTGGCTGGCCTGGGCCAAGCAGGAAAAATTGAAACTGGATTTCAATGCCACCTGCTTTTCCCATCCGCTGGCCGATTCCGGATACACTCTGAGCAGCAAAGACAAACGGACCCGGAAGTTCTGGGTTGAGCACGTGAAGCGCTGCCGCAAAGTCGCGGCCTTCTTCGGCCGAGAGCTCAGATCGGCCAGCCTGCATAACCTCTGGATTCCCGACGGCTCCAAAGATATTCCGATGGACCGCTGGTCGCACCGCGCCCTGCTTAAGGAATCACTGGACGAAATCTTTAAGGTGGAATACAGCGCGTCCATGATGAAGGATTCCCTGGAAGGCAAGCTCTTCGGGATCGGCAGTGAATCGTTTGTCGTTGGCTCCCACGAATTCTATCTCGGCTATGCTCTGGCCAAAAGAAAAATGATCTGCCTTGACCTGGGACACTTCCATCCGACCGAATCCGTCTCCGACAAGGTCTCGGCCGTCCTCCAGTTCTTCGAGGAAATGCTTCTCCACCTGAGCCGTCCGGTCCGCTGGGATTCCGACCATGTCGTCATCCTAGACGAGGAACTGAGGAGTGTGGCCGAGGAAATCGTCCGCTGCCGGGCTCTTTCCAGGGTCCATATCGCCCTTGACTTTTTCGATGCGTCCTTCAACCGCGTGGGGGCCTGGGTGATCGGAGCCAGGGCGACCCTCAAGGCGTTCCTGCTGGCCCTTCTCCAGCCCGAGAACAGGCTTCGAGAGCTCGAAAACAAAGGCGATTATTTCGGCCGCCTGGCCCTGCTCGAGGATCTCAAAACGCTTCCGTTTGGGACAGTCTGGGATCATTATTGCATCAGCCAGGATGTCCCCCCGGATGTCCAGTGGCTCAAAGATATCGAAAACTATGAGAAAAAAATCCTGAGCAAAAGAAAAAGCTGAATTGACGAGGGCGGAAAAAAAAGATTAAAATCAACCGCCTGAAAGGGCGCTGAGAAGATGAACCTGAATCCTCTCCCGGCCAAACGTCTGAGATGCGAATACCTGACCAATCCTCTGGGGATCATCTCTGACTCTCCCCGGTTTTCCTGGGTTCCTGAGCATCCGAAGCGGGGCGCAAAACAGATGGCTTATCAAGTCATCGTCTCTTCGGAAAGGGATTTCAGCGAAAAAGAAATCGGGGATCACTGGGACAGCGGCCGGGTCGATTCTGAAAAGACGACCGGCGTCCGTCACAGCGGCCTGCCGCTGTGGGGCGGAAAAAGATATTTCTGGAGGGTGCGGTGGTGGGACCAATGGGAAGGCGTCAGCCCTTGGAGCGACATCGCCTTCTTCGAGATAGGCCTTCTTCAAGACAAGGACTGGAGGGCCAAGTGGATCAGCAGGAAGGAGGCGCCTCAGTTCAAGTCCAAAGGACACGAGCTCTTGGGCGACTATTCGGGAGAATTCGTCCAAAGCCTGACCCTCTATTTTCGCAAGGAATTCTCGGCCGGCGGTAATATCAAGAAGGCGAGGGCATATGTCTGCGGACTCGGTTACCATGAGCTTCGCCTCAACGGAGGCAAGGTGGGGGATCATGTTCTTGATCCTGCTCAAACAGATTATAAGAAGATCGCCCTCTATTCTGTCTATGATGTCACAGAACTCATCAAAGAAAAAAATGCCGTGGCCGTGATCCTTGGGAACGGCCGCCATATCAAAAATTACGGCTACGGGCAGCCCCGGCTGATCGTGCAGATCGACCTTGAACTCGAGAATGAGCTATCTGACCGCGTCATCTCGGACGAAACCTGGAAGACATCTTCCGGGCCTCTCCTGGAGAACGGCATCTATCTCGGCGAGCGCTATGACGCCAGGTTGGCGCAGCCGGGCTGGGATGAGCCTGCGTTCGACGATTCGGCTTGGGAGAATGCCGTGGCGGTCAAGGGCACAGCTTTGTCTCCACAGCTTCTTCCTCCAATCCGCGTCACCAAGACTCTCAACCCGGTGCGTCTGGGGAGCCCCGTCCCGGCCGTGTTTATTTGCGACTTCGGGCAAAACTTTTCGGGCTGGGTCAGACTCCGGGCTCAGGGACCCCGGGGAACAGAAATTAAACTCAGGCATGCCGAGCTCCTCCACCCGGACGGAACGCTCAATGTTCTCCCCAACCAGAATGCCGAGGCCACTGACGTATTTATTCTCAAGGGGGAAGGAGAAGAGGTTTACGAACCGCGTTTCACCTATCACGGGTTCCGCTATGTCGAAATAGCGGGCTATCCCGGAGAGCTCACAGCGGACAGAATAGAAGGATGTTTCGTCCACAGTGATGTGGAAAGGGCCGGCGACTTCACCTGCTCCAATCCCCTGCTCAACCAGATCCATACGAACGTGGTCTGGAGCCAGCTCTCCAACCTGATGAGTATTCCCACGGACTGCCCCCAGAGGGACGAAAGGCACGGCTGGCTGGGCGATGCCCATCTTTCCGCTGAAGAGGCGATCCTCAATTTCGACATGGCCGCCTTTTTCACGAAGTATCTGGAAGATATCCGGCTGGCCCAAAAGGAAGACGGCAGCCTGCCGGACGTCGTCCCCCCCTACCTTGAGAAGCTTTACCCTGCTGACCCGGCCTGGGGCATTGCCTACCTGGAGCTCGCCTGGCTGATGTATCTTTATTATGATGACATGAGAATTGTTGGCAGACACTATGCCTCGATGAAAAAATATGTCGATTTCCTGTCCAGGAATGCGGAAAAGAATATCATCAAGAAGCTCGGAAAGTACGGCGATTGGTGTCCTCCGGGCAGCGTCGCTCCGACAAAAACGCCGCTGGAACTGACCTCGACTTGGTGCTATTACCGGGCCGTCACTCTGATCTCCGCGCTTGCAAAAATCGTGGACCGCAGTGATGATGTCCGCTCCTACACCAGGCTCGCGGAAGAAATCAAGAACAGTTTCAACAGAGAATTCCTGGGCGAGGATCAGTATGCCGCCAACAGAATCAGCCCTGTCGACAGGAGTCCGAACCAGACGTCGAACGTTCTGCCCCTCTATCTGGACATGGTCCCCCAGGAAAAAAGGGAAAAGGTCGTGGAGAGGCTGCTCTCCAGCGTCATCAAGGAATGGAACTATCATCTGGATACGGGGATTATCGGGACGAGATATCTTCTTGATGTCTTGACCGCAAATGACAACGGAAACGCAGCCTATAAAATTGTGACCCAAAAAACCTATCCCGGATGGGGATACATGGTCGAAGAAGGAGCTACCACCCTTTGGGAAAGATGGGAGAATCTGACCGGCGGAGGGATGAATTCCCACAATCATATCATGCTGGGCAGCGTCGATGCCTGGTTCTATCGCTCCCTGGCCGGCCTGGAATGCAAAAACCAGGGCTGGAGCAAGATCATCGTTAAGCCGCCTCTTTTTACCGATCTTTCTGAGGCTTCCGCCAAGGTGACAACCATAAGGGGTGACGCTGCAGTGACCTGGCGAAGGCAAGATAGTTTTCTTGAGCTGGCCGTTCGGATCCCCGTCGGGTCGGAAGCAGAGGTTTATGTTCCTCTTCTCTGGAATTCTGTCCAGATCAAGGAGGGCGGACGGGTCATCTGGCAAGACGAAGCGGCAGACCAGATACCGGGCGAGGTTTCTTTCCTCAGGAAAGAAGGTCGCTATATGCTTTTTTCCGTTGGAAGCGGTGCTTACCGCTTCGTTGCTGAAAAAATCTGAATGCCGGGGACGATCGTCTCAAGTTGAATCTCGCCCCTCTTATTACTGCGGCAAAGCGGCGATAATACGGCCCTCGCCGCGAGGTCCTCCCACCGCAAGGCCTACCGCAATTTCAAATCCGAGGCTCGATGACGAAAAGAGGGGTTATTATTTTAGGCCAAGATAATGATCA
>CAZOKP010000038.1:15133-24116 GCA_964580435.1 uncultured Eubacteriales bacterium | reverse complement strand
GCCGGGCCCTCGCCGGAACGCCCTTGAAAATCATCGGCAGCTCGACGTTCTCGAACGTTGTGGCGTAGGGAAGAAGGTTGAAATTTTGGAAAACGAAACCAATCTTCTTGTTGCGGATCTCGGCCAGCTGGTTGGCGCTGAAATCCTGGACCTTTTCGCCCTCGAAATAATAGTCCCCCGAGGTCGGCACGTCCAGGCAGCCGATGATATTCATCAGGGTCGATTTTCCCGACCCGGAGGGCCCGATGAGACCGACGAACTCGCTCTCCTTGATCTCCAGGTCGATCTCCTTCAGGGCATCCACCCGGGCCGTTCCCGCTCCATATGTCTTGGTGATTTTTTCCATCTTGATCATTGCATTTCTCCGGTTATTCATACCTCAAGGCCTCGACGGGGTTGAGAGAGGCGGCCCTGCGCGCCGGGAAAAAACCCGCCAGAAACCCGATCAAGCTGAGAATAAAAGCGGTCAGGATCATGATGTCAAGGGAGATGACCGGGTGGGCGAGGGTGTCGGCGACCATGCCCTTCAATGACAGGGCGTTCACGCCGGCCACCGCAAGAACCGAGAGCAGAATGCCGCCGGCCCCCCCGATGAAGGCGATCATCAGGGCCTCGGAGACGAATTGAAAGAGGATGTACTTCTTCTTGGCCCCCAGAGCCATCTTGATCCCAATTTCCTTGGTCCTTTTTCTGGCCGAGACATACATGATGTTGGCAACGCCGACGCCGGCAACGATGAGGGTGAGTCCGCCGATAATCCCCATGAAAATCTTTATTCCCAGGAAGATTTTTGCGGACAACTTCTCTTCCTCGACCGTGTCCCAGAAATCGATGGCCTGCTTGTCTTCGGGGTCGAACTTGTACTTCTGGGCTAGGACTCGGGTGACATCTTTCTTTACGACCTCCGACCTGTCGAGGTCCTTGGGCTTGTAGATCAGGCGGTCAAGATACTTGTCCCCATAAATCGCCTGGTAGGTCGAAAAGGGAATGGCTGCCTTCTCCACGTCCGGACCGTTGTACATGCTGTTTTGCATCTTGTCCTGCATGATGCCGACAACCAGGAAAGGAATGGCATTGATCAGAATCGTCTTACCGACGGCTTCCTCTGCGCCGAAGAGCGCCTCTTTGATCCTTATCCCGAGGAAGATGATCCGCCGCTTGCTATCAACGTCGGTCGGGTTGACAAACCGGCTGCTTCTCTCAGGATAATATTTCCTCAACTCCTCAAAAGAAGGGGAAACGCCGATCACCATCTTGGTGACGTTCTTCCGGCCGTAGGTCAATGTATTGCCGTAGCGCTCATTCTCCGGGCTGATCAGTTCGATCCCGGAGACCCGGTCGGCCAGTAGCTCAACGTCTTCCGGCTTGAGGAAAATTGTGCGCCCCTTCCCTAGTCCCCGGTAAGGGATGGATGTCTGGCCCCCGTTGACTATGCAAATACCCTGGCCAAGGCCGTGGAACGCCTTGACCATCTGCCGGTTGAGGCCCTCGCCAAAAGCCAGGAGGATGACGATAGAAAAAGTCCCCCAGGCCAGGGCGACAATGGTGAGGGTCATTCTTTTTCGCTGCTGCTTCAATTCTCTGTAAAAAAGCCGGAAAAGATTCAGCCTGATCATGTTACGACCTCAAAGCTTCCACCGGGTTGAGGTTGGCCGCGCGGCGGGCCGGCGCGAACCCGGCCAAAAAACCGACAAGCCCCAGCAGGGCCACAGTTACAAGAGCCACCCCCAAAGAAAACGTCGGCCGGCCGATCTCCTGCTCGATCGAAGTCTTGGGGAAGAAGGTGACGATAGCGGCGGAGAGGGCCAATCCGATGGCTCCCCCGATGAGGGTAATAAGGAGCGTCTCGAACAGGAACTGTGAGAGGACGAACCTCTTTTTGGCTCCCAGGGCCATCTTCAGCCCGATCTCCCTGGTCCGCTCTTCGACGACGATGTTCATAATGTTAGAGACTCCGATCCCGCCGACCATCAGAGTAAAAGCGCCGACAATACCAAGGAAAAGGTTGAACCCGAGCATAATGGCCACAAAAATTTTCTCAAATTCGGCAACGTCCCAGATCATCACGGCTTCCTTGTCTTCGGGATGAAATTTGTACTTCTTGGCGAAAACCCGGAGGATGCTTGCCCGGAGCGCGGCTCCTTGGCGGGGATCCCGGCCTTTGACCACGATGTTGTTGATGTATTTCGTGCCGAAGATAGAGGAAAAGGTCGAAGCCGGGATGATCGCCGAAGTATTATCTCGGCCCCCGTAGCTTGAATTCTGGGTTTTCTTAATCAAGACTCCAACGACGAGAAAGGGAATGCCGTTGATCGTAATATATTTACCGACGGCCGGCGAATCCTTGAAGAGCTCTTGCTTCAGTTGATCCCCGATAAACGCAACCCTTTTCCTATTCTCGAGGTCAATCGGGTCAAGGAAGCGTCCGCCGCTCTCCGGAATGATATTCCGCATCTCACAATAGATGGGATAGACGCCGCGAACCAGGGTCGAGAACGTGTTCTGTTCGTGCTTCAGGGGAATATTCCATTTCGAATATTCGGCGCTGATAGCTTGAATCTGAGGGATCTCCCGGCTGAGAAGAGAGGCGTCCTCTTCCATGAAACGGAGCCCCCGTCCCTTGTTCAACCCCTGATAGGAAATGCTCGTCCGGGCGGGCCAGAGGATCATGATCCCCTCTCCCATGCCGTGCGCATTTTTGGTCATCTGCCGGCCCAGGCCGACCCCGAACCCAAGCAGGAGGACAATCGAGATCGTCCCCCAGGTAATGCCGAAAATGGTCAGGGCAGTGCGCATCTTTTGGGAACGGATATCCCGCAGGAGGTGCGAGAAGAACATAAACGTTTTCATGGGGATCCCGGCCCGGGTTTACTTGATCTCCTTGGGCGGCCGTTCCACGACGTCCGCGCCCTGCGCCAGGCCCTCTTTGACTTCAACGTTCAGGCCGTCGCTCAGCCCCAGTTTGACTTCCTTTTTCTCGATAACTCCGGGGGCGGTCTGGATTTCTACGAAGGTCTTGTCCTTGTTGAACTCCACCAGCCGCTCGGGAATAAACAGGACGTTCTCGGCTTTCTGGATGACCAGGTTCGCGTTGGCAGAATACCCGGCCCGGATGATTTTTTCTCCCTTACCGGTGATCTCGATCTCGACGTCAAAGAGCGTGGCGTTCTCTTTCTGCTTGGCCTTGGGCGAGATCTTGGACAGGCGGCCCATGATTTTCTCGTCGGGAATAGCGCCGACCTGGAGCTCGGCGGCCATCCCTTCGGTGAGTTTGCCTACATCGATCTCATCCACCGTTCCCTTGAAAATAAGGTTGCCCATTTCAGCCATGAGGAGGAGCTCTGTACCCTCCTGGTATGAGGTCAGGGGTACGACCGGGTCTCCCTCGTTGACGTGGCGCTCGAGGACTGTTCCGTCCACGGGAGCCTTGATGACGGTGTCGATCTGGCGGTCGGCGATCTTGGTCCGGCCTTTTTCGATCAGGGCCAGCCTTTCATCGGCGACGTTTAGCCTGAGCTTTGCCTGCCTGAAATCATTTTCGGAATCTTCAAAATCCCTCTCCGAGATCAGCTTTGAATCTCGAAGCTGTTTCTGGCGCTCGTAATCAGACTGAGCTTTTTCCATGATGACCCGGGCCAACTCGGCGTTCCTTTTTGCCTCGGCGAACTCAAGCGGGGTTGGGTCGGGCATGATCTCGAAAAGAGGGTCTCCGGCTTTGACCACTTCTCCCACTTCGACATAGGCCCGCCGGACGAGCCCCGAAATCTGGGACTTAACGGCGATCTCTTTTTTTGGTTCGACCCGGCCGATGGCCAAAGCCTTCTCGACGATATCCCCTCTCTCGACCTTGACCAGCTTGATGCCGTTCTGCTTGCTCTTGGCTGAGCTCGTGACTTTAAAAAAGATGACGGCGCCGGCGACGAGGACAAGGACTATCGGTATGATTATCTTCTTAAACATAGACGCCTCCGCTCATTTTTTACTCATATGTATATACGAATGAGAATCTAATAAGGTTCCGAAATAAAGGACGAATTTTCCCGGGTGAAATCATTGACATTCATCACTGGCCGCATTATATTTTTTGCAATGGAGGGGAAAAAATGAAAAGACAAATTCTCGCGTTCTTCCTCTTAATTATCCTGCTAATGGCCTATCCGGCGTTCGCTCAGACAACTGTCATACGCGCAGGCAACCTGATTGATCCAGCCTCCGGTACGATCGCCAAGAACCAGATTATTTTGGTGAAGGATGGCAAGATTGCGGAGGTCGGGCCGAAGGTAAATATTCCTGCCGGCGCCGAGGTCATCGACCTTTCGAACGCCTGGGTGATGCCGGGTTTGATGGATGGGCATGCTCATCTAACACTTAACATACAAAGCCTCGATTTCGGCATCGAAGCAATCTATCTTAGGGAAAGCACGGCGATGCGGGCTTTCCGCGGTCTGCGAAACGCCCAGGATGTGCTCCAGGCCGGGTTCACGACCATCCGGGACGTCGGCAACGACGCCAACTACGCTGCCGCTGACCTGCGCGACGCCATCAACAAGGGCTGGTTCACCGGACCGACTGTGCTCACGAGCGGCAAGATCATCGCCCCCTTCGGCGGCCAATCCAAGCGCATCCCGCCCGAGCAGGGCCCTTTCTGGCTGCATGAATACATCGATGCGGATAATGTGGACGAGATTCGCAAAGCCGTCCGGCAGAACATCTACTACGGGGCCGACTTGATCAAGCTCGTAACCGACAGCAGCGCTTTCTTTTATTCGGTGGAGGAAATCCGGGCTGCGGTTGAGGAAGCGCACGCCGCCGGCCTGCCGGTCTCCGTCCATGTTTTAGGGGGAGAGGCAGCGCGGAACGTCATCCTCGCGGGCGCCGACTCCATCGAGCATGGGTATATGCTCACGGACGAGCTGCTCAAGCTCATGAAAGAAAAAGGCACCTGGCTGGTGAGCACCGACTTCCCGGAGGCCCACATCGCGGCCCTGGACCCAACCGGAGCATTTTTTGGCGCTCCCCCTAAGGAGTTGGTAGCGGGGATAATCGACCGCCTCAAGCGGGCCCACCAAATCGGGGTGAAGCTGGTCTTCGGCACTGACTCAGTGGATAACCTGCCGGGCAAGAATCGCGCCGATATGATGCTGGATTATCTGGCCACTTGGGAGGCCGCCGGCATCACTCCTGCCGAGACCCTGCGGGCCATGACCACAGAAGCCGCCATCCTGTTGCAGATCGAGAAGACGCGGGGTCTAATCGCACCAGGTTTTGCGGCGGATATTATCGCCACGCCGGCCAACCCCCTCGAAAAGATTCAGGCCCTGCGCCAGGTCAAGTTCGTGATGAAGAACGGAAAAATCGTTAGAAACGATAAACTCACCCAAATGTAGTATTATTCGGACAAGATTCGATATTTTTTCCCTGAGTCGGGGAAATTTTATCCAAACCAGATTTTCCAACCGGTCTGGTCGGCGCACGACGGGGGTGGTATGAGTTCAGATTCAAAAAACAGCGGCTGTATATACGCTGAATAAGGATCATGACGACTTCTGAGGACAGTAACGTTTTGCCGGCTGGAGCGTATAAATCAGTGAAAAGGAGAAATGCTATGAAAAAAGTTATCGTCATTTTAGCCGCCGTCACCCTGGCCTTGTTGTTTTGCTTGAGCGCGGGGGCATCATCCCTCCAGGTTTCGATCGTCCCTTCAGATGCGCTCTGGATGCTTCACCTGGACATGGAAAAGTACGCGTCTTCACAGCTATACAAACTGCTTACGGATAAAGGGGGCGCTGCCGGGATTAATAACGAAGCCGGGAAATTCTTCGAAAAATTCAAGATCGAGCCCTTTAAGGACATCAAAGGAATCACAATCTACGGGCGAGGAAAAGACGAGGAGGATGCTGTCGTAGCCATCTCAGGGAATTTCGACAAAGCCTATTTGCTTGGCCTCATTAAGGCAGAAGCGACACAAAAGGAGCTCCCCTACGGAAAACATACAATCTACAACTGGGACAACTCGGAATTCGGAGTGTTCGCTACGGACACCCTGATCCTCCTGGCCGAGCGGGAACAGAGCCTCAAGTCGGCGCTGGATGCCATGGAAGGGAAAATAGGAAATATCTCCTCGTCCCCGCTCATGGCCCAAATCAAAAAAGAATCCGCCGATGCCATAGTTGTGGGGGCCGCAGCGGACATCTCGGGCATATTGGGAGAGCATGAGAAATCCGCGATCTTGGGCAAAATGCGCACGGCCGCCTGTTCCATCACTGAAAAAGGGGAAGTCTTCAGCTTGAAGCTCGACATTGGCGCGGAATCCGCCCAGGTGGCGAAAGAACTGGAGCAGGCCATCCGAGGCCTCATCGCCATCGGGAACCTGCAGCTTGCAGAAACAACAGAACTGAAGACTCTCCTTCAAGATATCAACGTCGCGCTCGACGGAGAAAAGGTCCGGATCGTTCTGGCCTACCCCATCGCCAAGCTCTTCGACATCCTCAAGAAACAGGAGGTTCTTCCCCACGGCTCTCTCGGAGCGTTGCTCCCCCAATCTCTTTACTGAGTCGATGTTCGTTCGGGACTAAGCGCGGGGAAGACGCGGCATTCGCAGATGGACAAGAATTCATCGGCCACTCACCTTCCCGACGAGGAGCTGGCTGTCCGCTCATCAGCCGGCTCCCGCGCCGCGTTCGAAGAGCTCGTCTCGAGATATGCGCCCCGGCTGTTCTATTTCCTCAGGCCGAAATCCCAATCTCACCAGGATATCGAGGACCTGGTCCAGGAAACCTTTCTGCGGGCCTTCCAGAACATCGAGCGGTACGATTCGAGGTGGAAGTTTTCTACCTGGCTCTACACCCTGGCGGTCAGGCTGGCCATCAGCCGCTACCGCTCCCAAAAAACAAAGTTGTCCCAACTGGATCCTGAGAGGCCGGAATGCCCATCCCTAGGCCCGCCGGAGATTATGATCGCGAAAGAAGAAGCGCAAAAAAATAAAAATATCTGGAATCTCGCGATGACTCTTGACCCGAGGCAGTATGAAGTGCTCTGGCTGCGCTACGCTGAAGATATGCCTATAAAAGATATCGCCAGGGCTATGAAAAAAAGTCAGGCCGGAGTCCGCGTTCTCCTGCACCGCGCCCGCTTGAACCTCGGGGAAAAGCTGAGCGTACCGGTGCCTTCGATCAAAGTGAGGGAAAAGGAGGAGACGAGCTATGCTATGCTCAATTTATAAATGGGAAATCTCCCGGGCGATGGACTCCGGGAAACCGCTGTCCGGGCAGGCAAAGCGTCATCTCCGCCGCTGCAGCGCCTGCCGCGAATTTGCCCGGCTTGGCAAGGACCTGGGACGGCGCCTGACCGAGGACGCGGCCGTCCTCCTCGAGAACCACGACGTTTCGCTGGGTGAAAAAGTATTATCTTCTCTTGACGGCCGTGTTGAGTCTCCACCCCTTCCGAAGCGAGGCCTATTGAAACCCGTCCTGCTGGCGGCCGGCTTATTGGCGGCCGTTTCGGTCAGCATCATCTGGCTCGTCACACCCCGCTCCGAAAAAATGCCCCAGCTCGACTCGCTCTTAAAATTCGGCGCTCCAGGCGTTTACCTCGAGAAAGCGATGCAAAAGGCCGAGTCCCCTTACCAGGAAGAAGTCCAGGAATTGAAGAAGGCGCTAAAAACCACGGTCGACGTCATTGAGGCCAGCTTCAACATCGGCCTGGGCGGACAAACGCAATAGTCCTTTCCTAATTATGTCGAACTCCGCCTCAAACCTTTGCAGCCAGAATCAACTCTATTCCAGTAATAGCCTCTAATGGATATGGGGCAAAAACGTCCCCCGGCTGGGGAAACTCGCGCTTGACCTTCAAACCCTAAAAAAGCCAAACGCCGGGAAAACCATCCGGCCGGTTTGTATAGATTAATCCGACGTTCGATGTTGTGGGAAGCGGCGCGCATAAGGAAGCTGAACGTCGATACGTCCCTTCCAACCATAGATAGGAAAACTGCTCATGGGCAGATTTGATCAAAAAAACAGTCAAACATCTATCTGAGCTAGTAAATTGTACTTATATTAGGTACATATGTACTAAAAATAAGTACATTTTTCAGGAAATTGGCTATTTAAGTGTAAAATTAATAACAAAATCCGGATTATTTCAAAAATAGCCCATAGAATGATGTGTCCCTGTACCTCGGGGAGCGTCCCCAATTTTCACAATATTCAATATACAAGCCGGGCAGTTATTAATATAATCTAATGCAGAAAACTACTAATCAAAAAGAAAAACTCTTTTTGCCGGAGGAAACATCCATGAAAACCATCGGACTTATCGGAGGCATGAGCTGGGAGTCATCTCTCGAATATTACAAGATCATGAATGAGGCTGTTCGCGAAAGCCTGGGGGGATTTCATTCCGCGAAATGCATTATGTATTCGGTTGATTTTGCCGCAATTGAGAAATACCAGCATGAGGGCAAGTGGGACGAGGCCGCAGAGCTTCTCATAGACATCGCCCAAAAACTGGAAAGATGCGGAGCGGATCTTCTTGTTATCTGCGCCAATACCATGCATAAATTGGCCGAGACCGTCCAGAAAAGCATCAAAATTCCCTTGCTTCATATCGCCGACGTCACCGCGGAAAAAATAAAAGACAAAGGGATTAAAAGATTAGGGTTATTGGGAACCCGGTTTACGATGGAAGAGGATTTCTACAAAGGGCGATTGATCAGAAAACACGGGCTGACCATCATAATCCCTGATAAAACAGACCGGCAGCTCATCCACGACGTGCTTTATGGAGACATTCAAATGGGAAAAATAGAGCAACGTTCACGGGACATTTTTAAAAAAATCATCGGCAAGCTCGCGGACAAAGGCGCCGAGGGGATCATCCTGGGATGCACCGAGATCCCTTTATACGTTAAACCGGAAGACTTCGATATTCCATTGTTCGACACGACGATGATTCACGCCCGTGCCGCCGTTGATTTTGCCTTAGG
>CAZOKP010000038.1:13880-15033 GCA_964580435.1 uncultured Eubacteriales bacterium | reverse complement strand
GCTATCATTGCGGTCAGATTCACCGAAAAGGAGGAGGAATCCGTGAAAAAACTGACTTTCGTGTTTCTGTTCTTGGGCCTCGGGTTTTTCTACGGTTGTCAAAAAACAACTCCGGCTGTGGATGTTGAAGCTGAAAAGACTCTCATCCTATCTGTCCTGGACAATTATGTCGCCAGCATTGAAAACGAGGATATGGATCTCTACGCCAAATGCGTGGCTCATGACGCCGATATGGTCAACTTTGGCGCCATGGGAGAGCCCATTATTGGCTGGGAGGCACTCAAAAAAGTCATCGAGGGCCAGAATGCGGAGCTTTCGGAAACAAAAATAAGCGTCGCTGAAAAGAAGATCCACGTCTCAGAGGATGGGAAACTGGCCTGGGCAACATGCCTATGGGACTTTGCGGCCAAAATGGGAGAAAACGCCGCCTCATTCCCCGTGAGATGCACGTGGGTGCTGGAAAAAAGAGAAGGAGCCTGGGTTATCGTCCACTTCCATAAATCCATCGCCATGAAGTAATAAAGCCCGGCGAATCTTCATCATAGTCGGCCCGTCCCGTTTATTTGTGGTCGGGATAAATAAAGAGGTGAACAATGCGCAAAATCTTAATCCTTGTTTCCCTGGTTCTGGCCATATTTGCGCTGGGAGCGCAAACGCCCCAAACGCCGCCGACGCTTGCACCCGCTGTAAAAGCCTTTGTCACGGTTGACGCGCCCCTTTTCGCTCTCACCCATGTGCGCGTGATCGATGGGACCGGCGCCCCCGCCCGCGAAGACCAGACAATCATCGTTTCGGGCGGCAAGATCCAGGCGCTTGGTAACGCGGCCGCTACTCCAGTGCCCCCGGGAGCCCAGGTCTTGGAGATGCGTGATTACACGGTGATCCCCGGGCTCGTGGGAATGCACGATCATATCTTCTACCCTGTGGGACAGGCGCACTACAACACGCTGGCTTTCAGCGCGCCGCGGTTGTACCTGGCCTGCGGCGTAACGACCATCCGCACAACGGGCAGCCTCGAGCCCTTCACGGAACTGAATTTGAAAACGGCCATTGACCAGGGCAGGGAGCCCGGCCCCAAAATGCACGTCACGAGCCCTTACCTTGAGGGCCCTGGGGCGTTCACTCTGCAGATGCACGAGCTCACCGGCCCAGA
>CAZOKP010000038.1:0-13780 GCA_964580435.1 uncultured Eubacteriales bacterium | reverse complement strand
ATGCTTCTCAAGCTGGATATCTCCGGCCCTCAAATCCAGGAGATGATCCGCGACCTGGTGGCGAAGAAGGTGGCCGTGACCTCGACGCTGCCGGTACTCGAAATTTCCGTGCCGGGCCGGCCTCCGCTCCAGCAGCGCGTTCTGGACGCCATGGCGTCAGATATCCGGATCGCTTACCTGACGCTGCGGGCGCGAGTCGGCGAGTCCAAGGACTCACCCGCGCCCATCGCCCTCAAAAAGGAGATGGATTTCGAGCGGGAGTTCGTCAGGGCAGGGGGACTGCTCATCGCCGGACCGGACCCCACCGGCTACGGCGGAGTGGTAGCGGGATTCGGCGACCAGCGGGAAGTCGAGTTGCTCGTCGAGGCCGGGTTCACTCCCCTGGAGGCCATCAAGATTGCTACGCACAACGGCGCGCTTTACCTGGGCGAACTCGGTCAGATCGGGACCCTGGCGCCAGGCAAGCAGGCGGACATGGTGTTGATCAAGGGGAATCCGGCGGCTAACATTGCGGATATCGAAAAGGTCGAAACCGTCTTCAAGGACGGAATCGGCTATGATTCGGCCAAGCTGATCGAGGCCGTGCGGGAATGCGTGGGTATTCGCTGAGGTTAAGACCACCAACGGCTTTGTTTTCAGCAAGTTAACTCTTCATCGTTCGCTCGTCGATATGGACCTTCTCTTATTCCGACCCCAATCTCGTCAGAGCCGCCCTATAGACCTCGTCATCTCTCCTTAACCCCACTTTAATTATGGAATTTTATTCACTTGGCAGACAAGGACCAAATCAGGCATAATTTGGGCCAAGCCTGACCAGGAGCTCACATGAAAAAGATCGCCATCATCGGGTCCGGAATGGGCGGCCTAACCGCCGCCAACCTTCTCGCTCGAAAAGGGCACAAAGTGACACTCTTCGAAGCCCACACGTCGCCGGGCGGTTACACGGCCGGCTTCCGGCGCCAGGGTTTCTATTTCGAAAGCGGCACCGTCTCTTTTGAATCCTCCGACGTCATCTTCCCGATCATGAAGGAGATCGGTGTTTTCGACAAGGTGGAGTTCGTGCGCCAGAAAATGGGCCTCATTACCGGCGAAATGAACGGCGTCTGCTCGAGCTACGAGGATGTCAAGCGGCTGGTGCGCGAGGCCTACCCCGGCGAAAAGGAAAACCTCGACCGTTATTTCGCCGCGGCCGACGAGATGATCCGGAGCATGTTCGCCGTCATGCGGCCCAAAGGCTTGGCGGCCTACCTGGCCTATCCGTTCAATCTGGTGCGGTTCATCGCCCTCTATCGGAAATACTCGGAAATGACAACGACGGATTTCGCGGCCCGCTGCTTCGGCCGGGATTCCGTACTCTTCCGGTTCTTCAAGGACCTTGCCTACCCCGACATGTCGGCCGCCTTGATCGGCCCGGCGTTCGTCACCTTTTTCGATGATTACTGGACCGTCCGAAGCGGCCTGCAGTCCTGGGCGGACGCGCTGGCGGACAATTTCCGGTCCCTCGGCGGTGAGCTGAAGCTCAGCTCGCGGGTCGATAAGATTATCACCAAAGATGGGGCCGCAATCGGCGTCGAATCCCGGGGTGAATTCCACCCGGCCGACTGGGTCATTTCCGCCGCCGACTACAAGAAGACATTCCTGGAGTGGCTCGACGACCGGTCCCTCCTGCCCGACGCCTTCAGGGAAAAGGTCGCCCGGGCCGCGGTCTCGGAAGGGATCGCGACGGTCTATCTGGGCCTCAATATCCCGCCGGCCGAAATGGGGAAGTGGCTCAAGGCGCCCCATGTGACCTACCACGACAACCTGGCCGACGCCGACGTCCGGGTGGCCGCAAACGATCCGGAGTTTTTCCGGAAGGTCTCGATCGGCCTCTATTCCCCTTCTCTTCACGATCCGGGCCTTGCGCCTCAGGGCAAGTCGGGACTGATGATCCACGCCATCTCACCCTACCGCTGGATGGATAACTGGGGCGGAGCGGACAAGCAGAAATACGAGGAGCTCAAGGAGCGTGTTATACAGGCCCTGATTGCCAAGGCCTCCGCCGTGATTCCGGATTTGGCGGCCCGCATCGAATTTTCCGACCTGGCCACGCCCCGCACCTTCGAACGCTACACGGGCAATACCGACGGCGCCACCTCAGCCTGGAGCTGGAATCCGAAAAACAAGTTCTACAAGAACATGATGAGCGTCACTATCGATACACCGGTCCGGAATCTCCTCATCGGTTCGTGCTGGTCCTGCCAGATCGGCGGGGTGCCGAGCGCGGTCGGCGCCGCCCGCAAATGCGCCCAGAAGATCGGGTAGCGGTCGAGACGATCGCCTAAGGTGATAAGCCAGAGAGGAGTTCTTTGAGTTTCTTGTATATTTCTCTGCGGTGGCCGACGGCGATAACGATAATGAGGAGCTTCTTTTCTCTTATCCGGTAGATGATTCGATAATCGGATGTCCTCAGCGAATGCAAACCGGCCAGGTCGTAGGCCAACGGCTTTCCTTTGGCGGGATTGGCGGCCAAGGATTCTATAGCTTTGGCGATGACTTTCCTGATTGAAGGATCCAGCTTCTCGACGTTCCTCTTTGCCTCTTTCGTAAAGAGAATTGTACAGGGAGGCTTTCTCATTTCTCCGGGAAGACCTCTTGATGTGGATGAAGCTTTTCGGCTTTCTCATCCTTGAGCCCGCGCCGGATTCTGGCCATAAGCTCCCTGTCGCTCAGGATTTCCAGAGTCTCGATGAGGCTTTCGTACTCCTCGATACTCAGAAGGACCCCCTCAACCTTTCCCCTGTGAGTGATGGCGAAAGACTCGTGTTCTTCCCTAACCCTCCGGATGAACTCCGAAAGGAGAACTTTGGCCTTGCTGAGGGGGACCGTTTCTAAGTAATTCATTGCCGCGCTCTCCATATAGGTCTATTTTTAGACCAATTAATAGGTCTATTACAATCTATACCGGTCCGATCCATCTGTCAAGACAAAAGAGCTGGAACTTAAAATCCCTGCCCTCCCCAAGTTGAGGTCACAAATTCTGACCTTGAAGACCTGACCCACGTCCCCATTTTCACTTTCACTCCGAGCTTCGAGGGCTAGAATTCGCATTCCCGACAAGCGCCATCACGGAGCGTTGCTTCCGGCCGAGGAGGCCATGTCCACTGGCAATGCAATGCCGGTCCCGGCGGAGGGAAATTTGAATGATGGTGGAATGCCCCCCAGTAGCCGTTGAAACGAAGAATGATTTTCGCCGACGCGCCGAATGGAAAGTCGACTTCGCCGAAGTTCGGGATATCCCTCGTCAGGTAGCAGACGCCTTGGCCGTTGTGCTCCGCCGCGCCGGTTAAATCACCGCGCCAGCTCGGCCAGCATTCGTGGCTGTTTCGCTCCCAATAGATGACGACGTGCGTCTGGTTGTAAAACTGAATGTGATTGTCCTGGCTGTCAGGCCGATACCTCTCCCCTCCGAACAGGGGAAAGCCGATATCACGACCAAAGTTAGGCCCCCGGTGTTCCTCGATATGTTCATCAATTGCCACCACATCCCTTGTCCGCCGCAAGTCATAGAATAAACCTTCCCGTGGGTAAAATGGGCAGTCAGGACAGGTTTTTCTGTTTCCGGGTCGACCCAGAGCTGGACAGTGCACCAGTCGCCCTCGTGGTCGCAGCAATATGTATCGACACCGTTGTATCCAAAGTACTGCCAATATTCAACCTTGTAATACTCTCGAACTTGCGGCCCCAGGACCTGCGAAGCGCGATCGTCCTTGCAGAATCCCATCTCTGCTGGCACGACGTGGCCGAATGTGCCTGTATGTCCTTCGGCAAGTATGTCACTCCAGGGCGGACCGGGCCGCCCGCGATCGTCGCCAATGTTGATGAAATAGCGGGTCTTGGTGGGATTCACCGTCAGGTCAGTGCGACCGCCCAGGCAATCCAGGAGTCGCTCCGGGGGACTTATAGGGTCCGGGCAGCTACGGACATTGTCCGGAGGGGATCCGTCAAGCCAATCGTCATTTTTCAACTGGGCAAATTGGAGTTGCCAGACCGGGTCTGAGGGGCGGTAGCTTTCTTCTTTGCCATCCTTCCTGGCAAATTTGTAATAGGGGCTGAATTTCTGCAGCAGACGATATTCCACATCATCAGAGATATAATCCCGGTCCTGGTCCGGATAAACTTCGACTTTGCTCCTGTCATATGCCAACTCGGCCCGATATCCTTCATCCGGAACGTGATCGCCGCTGTCCGGGACTAGCGCCCAGACATAGGCCTTGTCAACAAGAGCCATCAGATGGTGCCAGGGAAAATCCAGGGAGTACGTGCGATCGGAAACGACGGGGGTGCCGCTGTAGATAACATCAAGTGGCGGGATCACGTCCGCGCCCCTTATCACCTCGAACTTGTCAGGCTGGCAAATCAATGACAAATCCGCAGTTTCGTCTTTATTTGTGTTGAAAAATAGATAAAACCGGCTCGATGGCGGGCCCCCAAAGAACTCCATCCGGACTCCAAGTCTGTCTTTGTCTTTCTCGAAGAGGAATTTAACCGTCTCGACATCCCAATTCGGGTGCGCAGAGAACTCTTGTCCATCATGAATAGTTACTCTTGGAATGGCCTTTCCGGCCGGGTGTTCCCGTTGTGGCTTTGGGGCCTGAGCTTTAGCCTGAGCAGGTGGCGTGGCCTGCTGTATGGAGACGGACGGCGGCGCCGGAATGATGGCTGCCTTTTTCCAGGCCGCCCAGTCCTTTCCCGAAGAGACGCCAGCACCGACGCGAAGCACGATACGACCTGAACGGCCGGCATAGGCCGCAAGGTCGGCACGGATTGATTCCAATCGGCCAGAGTAGCCCTTCTCGAGGCGAGCAAGAATCGCCTCAGTCCCGCCTTTACGCCAGAACACCTCGAATACAACGCCGTCGGTACCGCTGGCCCCTTCCAGGAATCCGACCTCCGCCTCAAAGACAGAACCTGCCGGCACGGTCACCGAGAACTCTCCCTCGATCCAGCCTCCTCTGTCCCAACGGGGATGAGTCTCAAGGATCCCGCTGGATGTGGAACCGTCTTCCAGCCGCATGGGGCTGAAGCGGACGAAACCGCGGGGGTCATTTGTTGACCCCGGAAAAGGGAGAACCCTTCCCCTGTCGTTCCGCCATTTTGCCGCCCTCGCATGCCCAAGCAAGTCGTATGTTTCCGGCAGCGTCATGAGGAAAGCTGCTGGCATCAAAAAAATAAAGCAAAGAAGGAAGAATACTCTTTTCATGCTCACCCTCCTCCCGAAAATAAAGGATAACGCTTGATAGTCGTGGCCGGAATCCCTTTCTTTATCTCCTCGCCCACCGGTAACCTCTAACAGAATAAATACTATAAGAAAAATATCGCCGTCAACATGACCGGTCCGGAATCTCCTCATCGGTTCGTGCTGGTCCTGCCAGATCGGCGGGGTGCCGAGCGCGGTCGGCGCCGCCCGCAAATGCGCGCAGAAGATCGGGTAGCGGCCGAGACCAAATAGGGGGACATGACCGAATTCTCTGGAATTCGGATCGTGTCACCCAATTTCGCAATTTGGTACGTGTGCTCTGATTTTCTGCTATCCCCCAATTTTGAATTCTGCCATCGGCGCAAACGAGCACTGACAAAAATAAACCTTGAAGGCGTCTTCTCTAGCGAAGCTTAATAAAAATCCCTTGACAACAGTATCATTAGTGATATCATTATGAGTGAAAGAATTGCGGACCTCCTCAGGAGGACAAGGCAAAATCCCAAAAATGTACGTTTCAGTGATTTGGCCAAAATGTGTGACCATTTTTTCGGGGCGCCAAGACAGAACAGCGGTAGCCATCGAATCTACAAGACTCCGTGGCCTGGCGACCCAAGAATCAACATTCAAAATCACAGAGGAATGGCCAAGGCATATCAGGTAAAACAAGTGCTCGCGGCTATTGATAAACTGGAGGCGGAAAAATGACCATGAAAAATGACCGATATACTTACAGAATCACCTGGTCAGAGGACGACAAGGAATATGTCGGATTATGCCTCGAGTTTCCCAGCCTGAGCTGGCTGGCAGATACACAAGAGGCTTCACTTCAAGGAATACGCAACCTGGTTAAAGAGGCTGTTCGGGATATGAAAAGCAACGGGGAATCACCCCCGCACCCCCTTTCCAGTCGATCATACAGCGGAAAATTTATCGTCAGGATTCCGCCCGAAGTTCATCGCGAACTCGCCATGAAGGCCGCGGAAGAAGGCATCAGTCTCAATCGTCTCGTCAGCGCTAAGCTCAGCAGCGCATAAAGCCATCAAGAAACATCCCCGGGCCTTACCCGGCGGCGAAAATGAAATCCGGGCGACTGAAATTGGGGGAGGTGAAAATCGGGGGCAGAAATTGGGGACATGACCGAATTCTCTTGAATTTGGATCGTGTCTCCCTATTTCGTCGTCAGCTTCTCCAGCCTCTTCCTTGCCTCTACAACTTCGGGAAGGCCTGGCTCGGCATCCTTCCAGAGTTCCAGGAACTTCTGGTATTGTTCGATGGCCTTGCTAGTCATGCCCTTCTGCTCATAAAGCTTGGCCAGCCTGTAATGAAGCTCGGGATGGATCAGGAACTGCGCCCGGCTCGTTGGGTCAAAGGTGACGAGCTTTTCATACTCAGTGATGGCTCGATCGAGATCGCCTTTCTCGAGGTAAGCCCTGCCTAATACGTCCTTTAAAAAAGGCATATTGTAGCCTATTAAATATAGAAGATCTCCCGTCCCGGGCGGAACGGGTAGAGCCGTCTTTTCAAAAAATGCGATGGCTTTATCCGGAAAGCCCTCGGCCAGTAGGACCTCAGCTTGAAGGAGATTAGCCAGGAAAGCCCTCTCTTCTCTTCGACTACGAGCTAACACATCCGGCAAAAGGGACATCATCTCGGCCACTCGTGTTTTGGCCGAATCTATCTTGCCCTCTTTCAATTCAACGCAACCCAGGATTCCGAGATAACCACTCTTGTAATAAGCTTCTCTTTTGGGGTAAAAATTCAAATTGACGTCGTGCCAATTTTTAGCGGATTTTCTGGCGAGATCAAATTCGCCTTTAGATAGATATAAAAATGCTTTGATCCAATCGATAGCTGCTTTTCCTTCGACGTCCCCCACTGAGGTCAGCATTTCTTCTGCTTTTTTCAGGTTGTCCAAACCTTTATTCAAACTGCCGAGCCAGCTTTGATAAAATCCTTTAAACGCGACCCCCCCTCCTTTCCAGCCAGCGTTGGGCGCCTGGGCGATGAACGTTTCCAGCCAGGCCATGGCCTCAGCCGGATTCTCCTTCAAAGCATAGATGTAGGCAATACAATAATTGGAGGTGAGAAAGTCGGGTTTTATAGCCAGGGCCTCTTTGTACTTGGCGATGGCCTCGTCTAATCTGCCCATAAGAAAATAGGCTTCGGCTAAAGAATCAAGCGGGTTGGCATCTTTCGGGTTCAAAGAGGCATATTTCTGGAAGTGTTCGATGGATTTATCAAAATTCCTGAGAGCGAGATAGGCGTAGCCGAGCTCATTATGAGCCCCTCCGTAATCGGGGTCGAGCTCAAGGACTTTGTTCTGCTCTTCGATGGCCATCTCCTGATTGTCGAAGGTACGATAGAAAACGCCGAGCCAATAATGAGCTATCTTCTCCTTGGGGTATTTCTGGATGATCTCCTGCAAGAAGCGATTTCTGGCTTCCATGTTGCGTTCTATCATGACGGCATAGAGTGCTTCTATATAAAGTCTTTCTCTTTCCGTGACTTTGTGGGCCAAAGCTTTCGCTTTTTCAATGGCCTCATTGCCCGCCCGGATATTACCCAATCCCATGTGCGTGAAAGCAAGATAGAAATAAGCCAGAGCGAACTCGGGGTCTAGCTCGACGGCTTTTTCGAGCGATTTTTGGGCATCTTCATAGTATAATTTATCGAACTCCTCCCTCCCCTTTAGATAATCCCTATAAGCCTCCATCGAGCTGGTCGTCACCTCTGTGACCTGGGCTTTTTCGGCTTCGATCTTCTCCCTGGCCGGGCCGATCCCCGCGGAAATGTCCCGGCTCAACTCGTCGATCTGGATTCTCAGGATGCTGTCCGGTCCTTCGCCCCGGGAGCTGGCGCTCTTGAGGAGGCGCTTTGTCCCGACATCCAGGACCTTGACGTCCGTGGCAAACATATCTCCGGCCTTGACGAAGCTTCCCAGGACGATGGCTTCGATTCCTTCCTTGCGGCAGAGCCGAAACCCTGATTCTCGGTCAATGGTTTCCGCATCCTTTTCGCCCATCTGCGAAAGGAGGTCAGCCATTCTCTCCCAGGTGACCACATACAGCCCGCCCCTCTGCTCCAGGCTGGTGATGAGAAGGTTGGGGATGGCCTTCCTGAGATAATCGAAGGCCTTGTCGCCGGTCTGGTTTTCAAAGCTGATGACCGCGATGGAGTTTTTGATCTTGGGGGAAGGCGCAACTTCTCTTCGGGGAAGAAATTTCCAGAGGAATATCGCGACGATGACAGCTGAAATCAAAATGATCGCCGGGATGATGAGCCTTTTTGGTTCAAATTGAACGGTGATCTGCTTGGAAGTGAGGGTTTTTCGCTCAGGGACAACGCGCTCGGTCGTGGGAATTCCCTTTTCGATCTTTTCCAGCTCGGCTTCGACTTCAGCGGCTGTCTGGTATCTCTTGGCTTTGTCTTTCTCCAGGCACTTGAGGATCAGGCGTTTGAGGTCGTCGGGAATATGAGGGTTGAGCGACTTGGGGTCTTTGGGGATCTCTGTCTTGTGCTTGATGGCTACGCTCAAGGCCGTCTCGCCTTCGAAAGGAACTCGCCCCGTGGCCATTTCATAAAGAATGATTCCGAGTGAATAGATATCGGACCTCTGGTCAACGTCTTTGGCTTCGGTCTGCTCCGGCGACATGTACTCCGGGGTGCCGATCATAATCCCTGCGCCGGTGATTCCTTTCTCCCGGATTGACCGGGCGATGCCGAAATCCATGATCTTGGCGTTCCCGCCCTTGTCGATCATGATGTTCTGCGGTTTGAGGTCGCGATGGACGACGCCCAGGCTGTGCGCTTCAGCCAGGCCCTGGCAGACCTGTTTGCCTATGCTCAGAACGGTCCCGACAGTGAGCCCGGTGGACATGCGGATAATGGTCTTGAGGTCCTCGCCGGAAACGTATTCCATGGTGATAAAGTGGGCTCCCTCGGCTTCCCCGATGTCGAACATCCCGCAGACATTTTTATGCCTGATTTTCCGGGCCAGCTTGAGCTCGTTCGAAAAGCGCTCGATGGTTTCTCGATCCGAGGCGACCTCGGGCTTGACGAGCTTCAGAGCAACCTTCTCTTTGATCTTGGTATCAAAAACTTTGTAGACCCGTCCCATTCCGCCTTTGCCGAGCTCCTCGATGATCTGGTAGCGACCGGCAAAGACTGTGCCCATGGAGAGTTCTCTTAGGGGGGTTCGAAGAGTCTCGGTTGCAGAAACAGAGATAGAGCGGGAATCAGTGATCGGCGCTCCACACTCCCCGCAAAACTTCTGAGTCTCGGGATTATCAAAATGACATTGAGGGCACTTTATAGCCATGGCTTTTGCTTACAAGCTTGTCAGAAGGATACTAATAATAGGATAAATAGTCAATTGATCGACAATTACCTGCCTGGATCTGGAAGCAAAATTCGGGGACATGTAACGAATTCTCTTGATTTCGGGACGTGTCCCAAGAATTTCTGGAATTGGGATCATGTCCCCGGAATTTCAGGGCCCATTCATCCGATACCTGTCACGCAACCGGTTCAACTTTGAATCATGCCGCAGAAGTCCCTCATGCTGGAGCCGCCCGACCACAATTCCGGCGGAAACACCGATCTCCCTGGCAAACGCCTCAATCGCCGCTTCGCTAAAGTCCGCTTTGCGGACTAACTCCCTAAACCGCCCGGCCCCAACGAGCGAATCTGCTGCGAAATCATCCGCCTCTTTTTCCTGTCGAGCCAATTCCGGCGAAACCTTGCGCTCATCGATGAACATCCTTTTTCCATGGAGAAGGATATGTCCGATCTCATGGAAGAGGCTGAACCAAAATATATCCGCCCAACGTCCTCGAAGACTCATTAGAAGAACCGCTTTGTCGGGCTTTATCCAGAACGTCGCCCCGTGTGCGTACGTTTTCGGAAAATGAGGGAGTAGCACCAAGACGACTCCACACCGGGCCAGAAGTCCCTTAAGTTCGGGCACGAACTCGGCGGGTTCCTTCGTGCTCAGGGCTCGAATATCGTTGAGAGATTTCCTCAACTTTCCTTTATCGAAGGTTTCCGCGGGTACTTCCGCCGCCCGCAGCTCCGCACATCTTATCCACGCAGCCAGGGCATAGCTCGAAGCTTCTCGCGCCCCGCCGCGGCGGAAAGACGCCTCATAGGCCTTGATCCCTGGCAAGTTCGCGAGAGACGACACGCCGTAAAAGCGGTGGAGTTCCCTGATTTTGTGTTCATTATCTCGGGCCTTTTCGACGCAATCTAAGTCGGCCAGCTGCTTATAGGGGGTTTGCTTGAGATACCCCGACTCCTTTTGGATTTGCTTCTTTTCCTCCAGCCGGGCCTTGACGAGCTGATAGCGGGATTCGAGTCCGGTCCAAATATGTGCGGGCACGTCGAGGGCTCGTTCAAGCTGAAGAGCGGTCGCCGGTGTAATGGCCTTACCGCCTTTGATGATTTCGTTGACCGCCTGGATGGGCCGCCCTATGCGCCTCGCCAACTCGGCCTGGGCGATACCCTTGACCGCAAGAACCTCGGCAAGATACTCGCCGGGTGGAATAGGCAGATCAGAGTAGATGCGTTTTTCAATTGCCATAATGTTTACTCACTTCCTTTATGTAAATGACCTGGTCCCTTTCCCCCTGCAAGCTAAATATGAGGCGCCAACGATCATGAAGCGTGATTCCATATTGCCCCACTCTAGGCCCCTTTAGAGGATGGCAATCCAATCCAGGCAGCTTGCGAATTTCGCCCATATCAGAGGCCTCTTGAAGGAGGTCAATTCGCTGAATATATTTTCTTGCCACATCCGGTCCCCATTCCCGACATCCTGCCTGATAGTTCATATAGCACTTTCCTAATTTTTTCGTCCCAAATATGACTTCCACCGGTTCCCCGCCTGAAACTCAAACATCTTTTCATCCCTGGGGTGAACGATAATATGATAACCTCGGCTTAACTGTTTGTCAAGTTATTTATTCACCCCTGGGGTGAATGCTATTGTGGGGGCATAGCCTAAAGCCTCCATGACTTTAGACAACAACATCTCCTAAATAATCTCACTCAGCTTATCCCACTTTGTCAAACGAGAATTAGGGATCTTCCTTAAGTGTCACCGTATAGCGCTTTTCGGTGCTGACGAAGGCCTTGACGCGGTCGAGGACTGCGGGCTCCTATCGTATTGATGTCAAGGTCGCTTCATTCTCGTGGAAATTGACCCTGGTTAGCCGTGTCCTATCCATCTTTCTTTTCTCATAACGTTCGAGAAAACCCTGTGCCCGGGGGCGTCTTCTTTTAAGAAAGCTGGAAGATTATACAGCGGAAAATTCGTCGTCAGAATTCCGCCGGAAGTCCATCGTGCTCTTGCGATCAAAGCCGCCGAAGAGGGAATCAGCCTCAACCGCCTCGTCAGCGCCAAGCTGACCGGCCCATGAAACTATGCCCTTTTTTTCAAATTCGGCGGTGTAAATTACAAATGAGAAAGCGATTAAAACAAGAAAAACGAACCGCCTCCGTTTTTCCCTAGCCCCAAAAAATTCTCATTATGCGGCCGTTCAACCATATACACTTTAATTTCTCCCCAGGACCAGGGCGCGAAATCGTGGCCGTCGACACCGACATCGAGCGACTTTCCGAGCGCCGGGAGTTGCCCGTGGCTGTGCCCGAATAGATGCCAAGAATCAAAGTGGCTCTTATTCCAGACTCTAAGACAGTAGTGACAAAGGACAACCGCATATCCCTCGATAACAATGTCCATCAAATCGGCCGTATGGAGAAACCGGCCAGCGTACTTTTTTTGCACTTTCTTATCATGTCCCCCGCTGATCAAGATAATATCGCCGTTCAGCCGCTCGAGGATGGGCCCCCAGTCCCCCCAGGCAAAATCTCCCAGATGATAAACAAGGTCTCCCTCCCCGACCCTGGCGTTCCACTTGGCGATCAGGGCTTCGTTCATTTCTGCCACCGACGCAAATGGACGCTGACAAAAACTGATAATGTTGGCATGATTGAAATGAGTATCGGCCGTGAAATAGATATTCTTCATAGCGTAATTCTCCTCCGGGAGCCAATAGGAGCGCCTTGATCCCCTCATCGACAAGCCTGCGGGCTTTTTCAAACCGAACGCGAATCCCGTGCAGGTCTGAAAGAGCGACAATTTGCATGATCAGCAGCTTTTAAGGCACAAGATCAGGGCTTGCGAGGTGAATAATATCGCTAGATCTGAAGGCTGTCAAAACTGAAGGAGGACTCCGGAAATTCGGGAACCATGAAAATCGGGGATATGTAACCAATTCTCTGGAAATTGGTACGTGTCCCCAGAATTTCTAGACGAGCCGGTACTGAAGCGGACATTCTTCGAACGTGCCAATCTGCGAGTTCGAATATTCCGGCATGGTCAGACTCCTTGACTTCTTAAATCAGGTCGGTGGCCATGGCCGAGGCCGGCAAATGAGCGCCGACGACAGGATTTTCTCTCAGGAAAATGAATTTTACTCAAGGACTATTTGTTTCCCTCTGCTTATTCTCCCAGCCTTCAGGATTGCAGACGATCAGCTCGTGACCACCAGTCGACCTGAAAAATCCCGGCCCCGAGATGGGGCAAACAATAAAATTCCTGCCCCCGGGATAATAGGACCGGAAGACTTTCAGGGCCGCCGGGTCGAACTGCCGCTGATCCCATTTGCATTCGATGGCGTCGATTTGGTCCCGAGAGCGGGCGATCACGAAATCGATCTCCCGGCCCGCCTTGTCGCGCCAGTATTGGATTTTCCATTCATAGCCGTGCGCCTGGAGATACTCAAGCACCAGATGTTCCCATAGAAGCCCGTAATCCTCAGGCCTTAAGGGATCCCAGCCCCGGGCAAAGCTCACGAAGCCCGTATCGAAGGCGAAAGCCTTGGGCATCTTCACGATTTCTTTCTGCCCGCCTCCGAAGAAAGGCCGCACGAGAGTCAGGGCGTGCGTCGCCTCCAAAGCCCGGAGGTGGTTTTCAACGGTCGGACGGCTGATCCCCAGGGCGCCGGCCGTCCGGGTGATCTCCAGGAGACCGCCACTTTGTTTGAGAACGAATTCAAAAAGGGCATTAAACTTGTCGGGGTCACGAAAGGCGAACCGCCGTTGAATATCCCGGGCAAAAAACGAATCCATCCATTCTCTGTAGAAACTCGGAGATTTTTTTTCGGCCAGCAGGGCTTGGGGCAATCCGCCCTGAAAAAGCCGTTTGAGTAGTGAGGTATTCTCAAAGGCCGGGAGTTCGTCCCAGAGTACAGGCGTCAAATGAACAGGGCGTTTTCGTCCTGCGAGTGTATCACGAAACTTGCGGCTGGCCGACAGCGTCGAGGAACCTGTGGCGACGATCCTGAGATGAGGGAAAAGATCGGCCCCGATTTTCAGCAGCCTGGCCGGGTCCCGGAGCTGGTGGACCTCATCGAAGATAAGGATCGGGCGATCACAATTCCTGTAGAACAATTCCGGGTCACGGACCATATCTTCGACTGCCGGAAGATCGCAATTGACATAGCGGGCGCGATTTTCTCCAAGGCTTAGGACGAGTGT
>CAZOKP010000037.1:0-24164 GCA_964580435.1 uncultured Eubacteriales bacterium | reverse complement strand
CGCGAGGGCGCCGGGGGTGAACCGCGACAGGACCCGCCCCCATCACGGAAATAGAAATGCAATCGGGCCAAACTTTTCTCTTGACAATTTAAAAAAAGTTGCTATTTTTTTCCTCAGAGCCTCCAAAAATGGAAGAGATAGAAATCACGAGCTGGCTGACGCTGGACGCAATCAAGAAGAAGGCGAACATAGTGGAAACGGTCGGCAACCTGCAGACCGGACACAGCATGTCCATTTTCTGCATCATCGAGGACGATTATATTGAGCTCTACTACAGCGACTCGGCAGCGAATTTTCTGCGTCGCTATGAAACTAGAAATGAGTTCGAGGAGGCTCTAGAGCAGAGGAAGGAGGAGGACGGCGAAACTCCCTACGAAGAAGAACGGGACTACGACAAAGATTATGACGAAGAGGAAGAAGAGGAAGAATTCGATGTCGAGGACGAATCCGAGAGCTTCTGACTAATTCTCTCGTGTCATTTTTTCCTTGAGCCTGCTCAGGACATTCAAAGCCTCCAAGGGCGTCAAGGAAGCAATATCCAGGTCCTCGATGTCGTCCTTTAATTCTCGCAGCCGTTCTTGTTCCCTCTCCTCTTCAAACAGAAGAAGCTGCGCTTTATCCCGCTTTCGCTGGGAGCGGTAGGCCATCCTGGGTAATCCCGAATCGTCAAGCTCGAGCTTTTCAAGGTTGAAAAGGACTTCCTTGGCCCTCTCGATGATAGAACGAGGGATTCCGGCCAGCTTGGCCACATGGATCCCGTAGCTCTGGTCTGAGGGTCCGGGAAGAATCTTTCTCAGGAAAATGACTTCGTCTTTCCATTCCTTGACCGAGATATGGTAGTTCTTGATCCTTTTGAGAGTCAGGGCGAGCTCGGTCAATTCATGGTAGTGGGTGGCAAAAAGCGTTTTGGCCCGGACATCTTCCTTCTCGTGCAGGTGCTCTGCCACGGCCCAGGCAATGCTCAACCCGTCGAACGTACTCGTGCCTCTCCCGATCTCATCCAGAAGGATGAGGCTCCGGGAAGTGGCGTTGTTTAGGATATTGGCCGTCTCGATCATCTCGACCATGAAGGTCGATTGGCCCAGGTTGAGGAAATCCATCGCCCCGATCCGGGTGAAGACGCGGTCGACGATGCCGATCTCCGCGCTTTTCGCCGGAACAAAGGACCCCATCTGGGCAAGGATCGAGATAAGAGCAACCTGCCTGAGATAGGTTGATTTCCCGCCCATGTTCGGCCCCGTCACAATCAGGATCTGGTTCTCCTCGCGGTCAATGAACGTATCATTCGGGATGAACGGCTCGGGAGATGTTTTTTCGATGACGGGGTGCCGGCCTTCCACGATGTGGATACGGTCTTCACAATCCACGAGAGGCCGGCAAAGGTTTCGCTGGGCGGCAAGCTCAGACAAAGAAGAAAGCACATCCAGCCGGGCGATGGCGGCGGCGATGTGCTGCAACCTTTCTGTCTCTTGGGCAACCCTCTCCCTGACTTCAAGGAACAGCTTGTGCTCGAGCTCGGCAATTCTTTCCTCAGCGGTCAGAACCTTATCCTCGTATTCCTTGAGCTCGGGCGTGAGGAACCGCTCCGAACTCACGAGAGTTTGTTTCCTGATGTAATCGGAAGGGACCAGGTGCAGATTGGATTTAGTGACCTCGATATAATAGCCAAAGACCCTGTTGTACCGGACTTTGAGGGAGCCGATGCCTGTCCGGTCCCTCTCCTTTTTTTCCAGCAGGGAAATAAATGACTTCCCTGAGCGGCTGATGGCCCGCAGGTCATCGAGTTCAAGGTTATACCCGTCCTTGATAAGACCCCCCTCTGTCAGAAGGAAAGCGGGTTCATCCAGAACGGCTCTGTCCACGAGCTGGACAATATCCTGGGCATCATCCCAGCTCTCGAAAATCTCTTTATTCGCTGGAGCGCTGAGATGCTCCAGCAGGGATCGGATCCCGGGAAGAAGAGAAAGCGACCTCTTTAACGAAACCAGGTCGCGACCGTTGGCCACAGCCAGGGAGATTTTTCCAGTCAGCCGTTCCAGGTCGAAAATTCCCTTCAGAACTTCCCTCAATCCGTGCCGTGCGATTGTTTTTTGGAGCCATTCCTCCACAGCGTCAAGCCTCGTTTTGATCTCCGCGCAATCCAGGAGCGGCTGAAGAAGCCAATTTTTGATCAACCTCCCGCCCAGCGAAGTTACAGTATAATCGATGACGTCCAGAAGGGAATCTTTCACCCGGCCGTCCCTCAGGTTTCGGGTCAACTCCAAATTCTTGATGGTCGTCGCATCCAGGATCATGTGCTCGCTGGAGTGGAAAAAAGTTACCCGCCGGACCAAGGAAAGGGAATCTTTACGGACTTTCTTGAGATAGTAGAGGAGGGCGCCCGCGGCCGAAACGGCCAGCCTTTTCCCCTCCAGGCCGAAACCAGCCAGGGAGGCGACCTTAAAATGCTCGAGCAGGAAGCTGTGAGCCTGAGGAAAATCAAACGACCAGGATTCGACAGGGCTTTTCATAAAGAGAGGCAGGTCATTTTTTCCGACAACCTGTCCGATCTCCTCTTCCTGGCCGGCCGCAAAGATGATCTCTTTCGGGGACGCCCGAAAAAGCTCATCGGTCAAGTTCTTCCGCTCGGTGGCCTTCCCTTCTGTGGCCTTGATGAATCCGGAGGCCAGGTCAATCAAAGCCAACCCCCATTCACCGTCTTCAATATAAAGGCTGGCGACAAAGATATTTTCTTTGGATCCTTCAATCTCCACCTCCAAGGCAGTCCCGGGAGTCAGGACCTTGATAACGTCGCGCTTGACGACGGTTTTGGCAGCTCTGGGGTCCTCGACCTGTTCGCAGATAGCCACCTTGAAGCCATGCTTTAGGAGCTTGGCCAGGTAGGAGTTAACCGCATGATAAGGGACCCCGCACATCGGGACTTTCTGGCGGGAGGTTAGAGCGATCTCCAGGATCGGCGAAGCGATCTTGGCGTCCTCATAGAACATCTCATAAAAATCCCCCAGCCGGAAAAAGAGGAGGGCATCTTGGTGGTCTTTTTTTATGCGCAGATACTGCTCCATCATTGGAGTGACAAGGTTGTTTTTGGCCATCTTCTCCCCAACTATACCCGGAGAAACTCAAATTTTCAAGGAAAGAGCGGACGACGCTACCTTAGGCCCCAGAGGTTATACTTCTTGACCAGGTGATGGGGATGATAGGACGTTTTAGCGCGGCGCAAACCCGGACTTCCCAGGTCTTGCTCGCGGTTGATAAAACGGTACTTCGCCCATTCGCTCTTGATAAATTCCCGGTTCATCAACTGCGGAAGCCCCTCATAATCAGGGTCGACGATCTCGATATGGATGACCGCCGTGTCGCCGGTGAGCTTCTCCCCGATGGAAAAAGCGGCAATCCGCCGGTCGATCGCGATAACGCCGCCGCTAAGACCGAGCTCTTTAAAATGCGCCAGAGCTTCTTCAATGACATGCCTCCAAACACTCGGGAAGGCTCCGTCGCTCGACGCTTTTGTCTCCAGCCACTTCTCAAAAAGACGTCCGCAGCCATCGAGGTGGTCCTCGGCAAGCTTCATGTACCGGTAAGAATGGCTTCTCTCAAATTTCCTGATGCGGTTGCGCTTCCCGTCGTATCTTTTTCCTCTCAAATGGATCAGGTCCTCAGCTAGATAGACATAATCAAAATTGTTCGGGTCAGGCTCGCATTTGAACTCGGAGCAGTATCTTGACGCAAAGGATTCGGGAATACGGGAGAGACGGGGGGCGAAAGTCAAACAGGCTTCTATGGTTTCCGGGATCTTGCTCTCGCCAAGCGGCTGTAAAAAGTAGGCCGGCTCTGAAGGAGGTTCACAAAGGATGCAGAGATTCCCGTTGATGGTCGTGAACTTGGAATGGTCGAACTGTCTCCAGATAAGAATATTCCCCAGGTTGATCTCGCAGGCCTCGGAGGGAAACCGGGCAATGAACGTGGCGAGGCAATCCTTGTCTTCGAGTCCGATCATCTTGAATTCTGGGAACCTGGGCGCGGTCATCTTCCTGTCCTGACCATAACCTGACATTTCTCAGGGTGGCATCCCTCACACCATTCCGATTTCTTGACCATTGCGGAGGGAAAACGGTTTGTTCTTTCAAACCCGAATCTCTCAAAAAACTCGGGTATTATCGTCGCCAGATAGATTTGTCCTTGGATATTGCGGAGCAGCACCCGGACGAGCTTGCTGGCCAAGCCCTGGCGGCGGTCATTCGCATCCACGCCGAGCGAGCACAGTTCCCGACAATCAGGATGTTTCTTGAGGCCGCAGATCCCCCTGATTCTTTCGTTCTCCTCGGCTACCCAAAAATCATCGGCTTCCATATCGCAGTAATCGAGGCCGTACCTCCGGGCGAGTTCAAGAACCTGAGGGAAATCAGATTTTCTGGCTTTTCTAATACTCACGGCCCCTATTATACCGCATTTGACATGAAGATGGGGGAGCTATAGTATATCTGCAAGAAACAAGGATGAATGCGCCTCTCTTCCTTACTCTTCTCCGTATTCTCGCTATCCCCGTCCTGGTGATCGTGCTGATTTCGGATTTTCAGGGGAAGGATTGGACGTCTTTTATTATTTTTGCCCTGGCCACTCTTACGGACACGCTGGACGGATTCTTTGCCCGCAGAAGCAGGCAGATCACTGTCCTTGGTCAACTGCTCGACCCGACCGCCGACAAATTGCTGGTCGCTTCAGTCCTGATCTGTCTTGTCGGGGCCGGGACGGTTCCGGCTTGGATGGCGGTTATCATTATCGGCCGGGAGGTAGCCGTGACCGGATTCAGAGCGATGGCCTCCTCCAAGGGGATCAACATCCCCGCCTCTCTCCTCGGCAAGGTCAAGATGATCCTGGAAACGATCACGATCGGGATTCTTCTTTTAGGGGAAAGAATCCTGGGCCCTCTCTCTTTCCTTGCCGAAGTGGGCCTCTGGCTGACTCTTTTTGTGGTTATTCTCTCGGCGGCAGAATACTATGTAAAATACGGCCCCTCAGTCATTTCCGGACGCCCCTGAGAGGGCCTGACGGCATTTCTCTAACGAATCCCAATCTTCCACATTGAAAACTGTTGGCGGTTTGGCCCATTGGCGGCTCAGCCTTTTCATTAGTCCGGCGAGGACTCTCCCCGGCCCCACTTCAACCACCGTATCCAGGCTTTCTTTTTGGAGAAGCATCATGGAGCTGTGCCAGAGGACAGGCCGGCTGACCTGCCTCTTGAGGGCATCGTGCGCTTCCTCCCCTCGGGAAATGATTCGCGCGTCGACATTGGTGATGACCGGGAACTTCAAATCTCGAAACTCCACGGCATCCAAGTCGAGGGAAAGCTGTTCTTCGGCGCGCTTCATCAGGGATGTATGAAAAGGAGCGCTGACCGGCAAGAGGACCGACCGCGCAGATGTGATCATAGTCAAGGCCTCCTCAACAGCGTCCTTCTGCCCGGCAATGACGATCTGGTTCTCGCTGTTCCAATTGGCGATCTCAACGATCCCTTTTCTGACCTGGCTGACAGCTTGCCTGACTTCTTCATACGTCGATCCCAACACAGCCGCCATAGCGCCGACGCCCACCGGAACGGCCTCCTGCATGTACCGACCTCTCTTATGGACGAGCCGAAGGGCATCCTCAAATTCGAGGCAGCCGGCAGCAACAAGGGCTGAATATTCCCCCAAGCTGTGTCCCGCGGCCAGACCGGGCTCCATCTTGAGCAATCCAAAGGCAATGGTGCTGACCGTAAGAAGCGCCGGCTGGGTGTTCTGGGTCAGTTTCAGGCGTTCTTCAGGACCTTCAAAACAGATCTCGGAAATCCTAAACCCGAGAGCTTTATCCGCCCGGGCGAACATGTCTTTCGCCCAGGATGACTTCTCAGCGAAATCCTTCCCCATCCCCACTTTCTGGGAGCCCTGACCCGGGAATAAACAGGCGAGACGACTCATAGCCCTCCGTTCATTTGGCCTGTTCGAGACAGTGATCATTGATTCTAATATCAGCCTGGTCGCGCAGGCTTTTTATCCATGAATCGATCTGACCGGCGACCTTCTCTTTTTTGAGCAAAGCCTCGAGTTCATCCAGCACCTGAATCATCGGCTTTGGCTCTCTCCCCAGGGCCTTTTCGGAGGGAACGTAGTCCTCGTTATAGTAGGTCTCAATCTCCCTGAGACTGATATTGGCACTCTGGCTGAAGCGAAGGCCGATGATCTTTTGATACAGGATGTTCTCTTCCAAGTACGGCCTCAGATCGTTCTCTCCGAGCCCGAATTCGGCCAGTGTCCGCTGTCTGGCTTCGGGAGCCAATCGTTCGAGGGTCTCGTTGAGGCGGCGCCCTACTTCTTCTGGGGTTAGGATGATATTTTCCCGGACCAGGCTAATCACGACCTTCTGGCTGACGGCTTCCTGCAAGATCTCTCGGAGAGGCTCTGGAGGAGCCCCTCCGGTTCCTCCCGAGCTGATGGCAAAAGCCTGGAGAATTCTGATATCCGTCAGCGTAATGATCTGGTTGTTGACTTCGGCGACGATGCAATCCACAACCTGGGAGGAACCCGGAGAAAGCAGGGCCAAAAACGCCAGGACGAAAATAAAGACAGAACTCATTTTTTTAGAAAACATTGCCGATGGTTACGAAGACGATGGGAACTCCGTTTGCCGGAGGATCGTTCAGATTCCAGCCCAGCTCAAAACGCAAGGGCCCGAGAGGAGTCCGATAGCGCAACCCTAACCCGACCGCGCTTTGCAGTTCTCTCAAGACAAAATCGCTTCGGTTAAAAAAAACATTGCCCAGGTCATAGAAGACGACTCCAGACAAGTCTTTGAGGCTGGAAATCAGGGGAAAGGTCAGGTCGAAATTGAAGAGGAGGAGGAGTTTTCCTCCCATCGGCACCCCCGTCACAGGATCCTTCGGCCCCAGCATGTCGAGCTTTGCGCCGCGGAACGTATTGCTTCCGCCGGCGAAGAGCCGTTCGGGGATGGCCATTTTCCCCATGCCGAGTCCGAGCCGGAAAGTCGAACCCAGGTCTACGCGGCTGGCGATAGGCAAGAAGCGCTGGTACTTAATGACTCCTTTTAAAAAATCGGATTGTGTGTCAAAAAGAGGGAAGGCCCATTCTAAGCCCAAGCTGGCAAAATACCCTTTCGTCGGGTTGAAGACGTCGTTCCTCTTCTCTCTAACAAAGCTCGGGGCGAGCGACGTCGTGGAATACGGCAAGAACACACGCCCAATCTGCTCGGGAGTCGCTTCGGGCTGAAGAAAAGTCGATGTCTTGGCGTATTTGAGCGTTATGATCAGGAGCAGATCACGCGGGATGGGCCTGATCCCGGTCAGGCTGACTCCTTCTCGTCTGTACGAGAAGCTGATCCGGTCTTCTTGTTCATACCAGGCATTGACATATGTCGCGATCGGATAGCCGAAAAAGAAGTAGGGTTGTTCCCAGGTGAGGACCAGCCTCTTTTCGGCAAGGCTGAACTGGCTGACAAGGCTCAGATTGGCGGCGCGGCCCAAGATATTGCTCCTCATGAAGTCGGCGACGACCATTAAACTGAGGTCGTTTATCGAGGTGGGGGAGGAAACAAAAGGCACGTTTCTGGTTTCGAGCCCGAGTCCGGCGCTGGCGAAGTTCCTTTGCCCCTCCCGCAGGGTTATGATGACGTTCTCTGCATTTGCGCTCACGGGAATCTCTTCCACCTTCACTTCGGTGAAAACGCCCAGCCTCTCCAGGTTTCTTTTTGAGGCCATGATTCCGTCATAATAGGCCAGGTCTCCTTCTTTGATCCGTAACTCTCTCGCGATCGTCTTGCTTTTGGTGACGAGGTTCCCTGTGACAACCAGGTTCTGGATCTTCATGATGCGGCCTTCCTGGATCTCCAGGGTCACTCGAAAACGGTTGTCTCCGACAGATTCTGTTTTGGCCTGGATTGTCGTTCCGCGGACAGCTCGATTCATATAAAACGTTTCCAGCTTCTGAATTTCCCTTTGGATATCTGGCGGGAAATAGGGACCGCCCGCAACGATGCTGATCTCGGTAAGAAGCGTTTCCGGGTCGAACAAAGTGGCTCCGCGGATGACAATGTCGTCGATTCTCTGCTGTTCCCCTTCCTTAATCAGGAATTCGACTGTGACCGCAGTCCCTTTTGTCGTGAACTGCAGGTCGACATTAACGTTAGAAAATCCTTTCGACTCGTAGAGGTTCTCGATCTCGCCGGGCAATTCAAAGAGTCTCTTCCCTCCTATCGCTGCAAAAAAGAGGACCCGGTCAGATATTCCCAGCTGCTTTTTGATCTGCTCGGCGGTAAAATAGCTAATGCCTTCAAATCGGATATTTTGGATTTTAACCTTCTTGCCCGTGCTGACCTCATAAACAACCTGGAGCTCGGAGTCCGTTCTCTCAACATGGGAACTCACGCTGGCGAAGATGAACCCTCTTCCTCTCAGGTAGGATACTATTCTTGCCTCTCCTTCGGTGAGCCCCCAATCTTCGAAAATCCTTTCCTGCCAGATTGGCGTGAGCAGCTTGAGGGGGACGTCGGCTCCTTGGATGATGATCTTTATGCGTTCATAAGGATCGATGTTCAAGTAAAGTGCGACCGTCCCTCTGGCCGTGTCGAATTTCTCATTCACCAGCTCAATCTCGGCCCGAGGATAGCTCAACGTGGCGTACAGGTTTTTGAGGGAAGCAATATCCTGTTCAAGCCTTGCCGGGATATACGGACTCCCCTTTCTGGTCTTCATCTTCCTCTGCAGTTCCCCTCCTCGAACGGGGCCATTCCCGGTAAAAAAAACACCTTCAACCGCAAACCTTGTTCCCGGGCGGATGGAGAAGGTCACATCCACTTCAGGGGCTTGCGGATCCCTCCGGACGGCTGTATCTATCTGGGGAAGAAAATATCCTTGCTGGTTGAGGCCTTTCTTCAGTTCTTCGGTGGCGCGCCCGAGCCTTTCTTCCGAAAAAAAGCTGTCCGCCCGGAGGGAAAACAGAGCTTCATTCAACCGTGCTCTGGAAATGCCTTTGTTTCCCTGAAAATGAATCTTCCGGACAAGGAGCTTTCGCGTCAGCATGAACTTCAATTCGACCTGTTCCTGTCCGCTCTTGAGAACCTCGACGTCGGAAAAAAGCCCTGTTTTATAGATCCGCTTGATGTTCTGGGTGATCGCCTCCAGGGAATACGCATCTCCCTGCTTGATCGAAATCAGCCCCTCTATGTTCTCGTTTGGAGGAAGGTTATCCACCCAAACCTGAACACCGCCGATCAGGGGAGGATCACTTTCTTGGGAAAAAGCGTAGGAGAAAAAAAGACTCAGGCTGAGCAAAACCGAACAGAGAGCGACTGAAAAAGCCGATGGTCTTCGCCCTCGGGTCTCAGAAGCGTTTGCGGATCTTAAGATCAAAGCTGATCCTTCCCAGCTCATTCCGCGTGCCCACTAACGAAAGGTCGTTGCTCAGGTCCCATTCCAGGCGGATGATCTGGTCCATGTTCGTCCTGGTCAGGTTGGTGCTATACGAGACAAAAAAGTCTTTGGAAATCCTCTTCCCCACCGTCAAGCGGGCCGTCATCTCCGCGGACGAACCCATGAGAAAGGGGTCTATCCTGAATCGGTCCAGGCTGAAAATCGTCTGGGCCCCTTTTTGGGCCGCTTCCATCAGGCTGAAGGAAAGTAGAGAGGCCGAGCTCTGTTGTGTGGTTGTCTCGGTCGAGTAGGTCCTCTTGAACGATTCCCCCAGAGAGAGAAGGGCAAGGACGTCCTCCGAAGGCAAGGGAGGGGACGAGGAGAATTCAGGCTTGAGATTATCGGGCAGCCCGGTGACGGCGAAGGTCACGCGGTAGTCTTTAACATAAGTTTCTCCCTTGAACTCAATATAGGGCTCGGCGGAAGACGGGTTAAAAAAGCTCACCCGGCCCCGGAGAACCTGAAACTTTCTATCCTGAAAATTAAAGGTTCCTCCAAGAGCCTCAATGTCTCCCAAGAGGATGGGCGATTTGACATTTCCCGTGAGGGTTAGGTCAAACCTCCCCCTCATCCGGCCCAGGGAATTTTCCAACCAGACATTGTCGTCGGCCCTTAGACGAATGTTAAGGTTCAGGTTATCCAGGAACCCCGGCCTCCGCTGCGCCTGAAGATAAGGGCTGGAGGAAAAGACCAGTCTCTCGCTGATCTCCCTCCTCCATAAAATTCTATGAATGGTGAAATCCCCGTTCAGGATGAACCGGCCGGGGTCCTTTATCAGTATCAGCGACGCGTCGGCCAAAGCCCTTGTCCTTTCAAAGGGCGAAAGAACCATGTCCTTGCCTTCAATATTGATATTCAGGCTTTCCAGGCCTCCCGGGCCCAGATTTATTTCGCCGCTCCCCTGCAGGTCCCCACCACCCAGCTTTCCTTTGAAGGACCGCAGGGAGGCTTTGTTATTCTTAATAATGACAAAACCGGAATAATCGGTTAAGGTCTGGGAAAACTCGGGAAAGGGAATAAGCGAACCCTGAAAATCAATTCCGCCGTTGACTTGGGGAGAAAAAGATGGCCCGCGGACTTCCGCCAGATAGTTCAGTCTTCCCTTGGCGCCCTTCCAGGGCAGAAGAATATCGAGATTGCCGAAGCTTCCTTTGATATCGAGGGAAAGTCCGTTCCTGGAGAGCGGGATATTCGCGTCGACCGAGAAATCATTTTCGCCCGGAAGAAAGTTCCCTTTGGTGCTGAGGCCCACGGCCTGCTCTGAAAGCCTGACTCTGAGGTCACCTTGAGCATCCACCGTTTGAAAAGGACTGTACTGCAGGCCTTTGATATCGAAACCGCCCGAAGCGATCTCCCCGCCCATGAGCCCATTTCCCTTGAGCTTCAGGGCAAGCTTTCCGTCCAGGGCCGGGGTCAAAAGAGAAAGGGCGACTTTTTCCCCGGCAAGGTCGATTCCCACATTCCGGGTTTTGAAACCCAGCCAGCAGGAGCCCTTGATCCTCCCTCCATAGAGAGTGAAGGCAAGTTCGGGAAAAGAAAGGACGTCCCCGTCCCATCGCAGCTTCCCCGTGACGTCCTTGAGGTCAAAACCGGTTAATTTCATCAGGGGGCTCGTAAACCTTCCGTTGACCCCAAGACGGCCGGCCTTGGAATTGACCTCGAAATCCCCTGAAGCGCTCCCCGTCAGGGGGACTTTGAGGTCCAACCCGGTGAGGATCTTTTGCACGGACCCTTCCGGCAACTGAATCTTGGCATTGAGATTCTCTTTTTCCGAAAAAAGCTGGATCTCGCCTTTGATCTGGGGGTCGTTGACCAGGAAGAGCCCTCGAACGGTTTTGTTGGCCAGCTCAACCGTGCCCTGGGCGGCACTGAGGTCAAACAAATCGTAGCCGGCGGGCGAAAGGTCAAAATCGATCTTCACCCGGGGCGAATGGATGTCGCCGCTGATCAAAACGTCAGCTGCGCCGCTGCCCCGGATCTCAGGGATGTCCAACGTTTCCCGGAGCACAAGCTGAGTGAATTCCCGCGAGCTTTTGACATCGCTGATCGTCCCTTTAATGGAGATATCGTAGGCGCGGTCGATGTCTACTTTTCCGTTAAGCTCGATCTCGCCGAAGGCCGTTTTCAACCGGGGAGAAGAGAACGCAATCTGCTTTTTTTTGTCCCAGGTGAAATGGACCGGACCGCGAAAGGGATATCTGTCGGGAAGCGCCACAAAGGCGTCGTCTCTAAATTCAAAATCGGCCACAAGCTCTTTCTCATCAACGGAAAAATTTCCCCAGGTTGGAGAAAGCACCGGCCACGGCAGGGAGAATTGAGAGAGAATCGGGTCGAGGCGAAACCCCTGAAGTTCGCCCCTGACCTTTCCAGCCCCATATCCGATCCGGATGAATTCCGCTGAGCCTGACGGGTGGAGAACGTTCAAGTCCACTTTGACGCCCCTTTTCGGGGAATACTCCACCTGGCCTCTGACTTTTTGCCAAGGGATCTTGTTGAACGTAAGGTTGTCGCTGTCAAAGCTGGTCTTATAAAGGATCTCTTTTTGAATTCTGGTGAACTCTCCTTCTCCTTGGGTTCTCCCCGTCCAGGAGAAAGGAATCCTAAGAATGCCGGCAAGAGCATCCATCTCCGCCTTATAGGAAACCTGAAGCGTTCCTTCCGGATTGGTCAGGTTGGTCATGGTTCCTTTGGCCTTGATGATGATCTCAGGGCCGGAAATACTGAATCTTTTCACCTGGACCAGATTCCCTATGCTTTCCAGCAGAAGGCTTATTTTCCCCTCAAAAGGTTTTCTTCCGGGCTCGAGCAAAAGGGAGCTCCTTTCCACATCTGCGCGCAAAGAGTGCGTCTCTCCCTTCTGCTCGAAAATGGCCCTGATGCCGGTCGCCTGGTAGCCGGTCTTAGTACCCTGGTAATAGAACTGCCCGTCTTTGACCTTGACTTTCGCCAGAGCAAAAGGGAGGCTGAAGGACGCCTTTGATTTGGTTTTTCCCTTGGCCTCTTCTCGGCCGGCTGAAACTCTTACAATCGGCTGGTCGATGAAAACAACAAGAGGTTTGTCACTCTTGAATAGAGAGTCAAAAGGCAGTTCGACGGCAACCCGTTTGGCCGAGAATAAGGGGGACGGAGAAACGGTTCGGATATCATCAAGAACGATAGCCGGAGGAAAAACGCGGAGGTGGATACCTGAGTAATTGACATAAGACTGGATTCTTTTGCTCACCTGGCGCAGGATGACGTTCCGAACATAAATACCACCGCCAAGCAGGATCCCTACAAGAACGACAAAGGCGATGAGAGAGACAAGCCTTCTTTTGGTCATGGCGCAAGATTAAATATAACACTATTGGCTCAAAAAATAAATTTTAGAGCTGCCCCGCTATTACAGATTTAGAGAGGCGCCTGGTCTCGCATCAGGGGAGGGATATTAATGGGGTGAAGTGGAGTTATTCGACAGAGAAGAGGATGGACCCGGCCTCCACATAATCTCCGGGCCTGAAATTCATTCTGACGATCCTGCCGACCTGAGGGGACTTGATCTCGTTCTGCATCTTCATGGCCTCAAGGACCAAGACCGCCTGTCCCTCGTGGACGTCGTCTCCTTCGGCCGCCAGAACCTGAACCACTCTGCCCGGCATCGTGATCTTGATATCTTTTTTCCCCAGCCTCGCCTTCTCCTCCTTCAGAATCTTCAAGGCCGACCTCTTCTCGACCCTGAAAAGGCGGCCGTTGACGAAGACCGAATGGGAAAGCGAGTTGGAATTAACGGTGACGTTAAAAATCTTGCCGTCGACATTCAAGAGCAGTTCTTCTTGGCCGATAAATTCCACGGACACGTCAAAACGTTTTTCGTCAACGGCAATACAGAAAATGCTCCTCCCCTTCTCTTCAAGGCTGACCTTGAACTCTTTCTGCCCCCGCCAAAAAGAAAAATTCATCTTAGAGCCTGTTGGATAAACTCTGGATCCTGCCCTGCGTTTTCCACGGGTTCTCTTTCGTCCTGCCCGAAGAAGCGCTGGCTTCTCCCCTGGCGTCTCGGTAGCTCTTAATTCCGGCGGCGATTACGGCGGCGACAGCCTCTGCCGGATCTTCTTGGTCTTGTTCTTTTTCCAGTTCCGAGATGAAGTGGGTGTTATATTGGCCGGCCAAGAACTTAGGATGGAGGAGGATTTTCTGGAAAAAGGGAATCGTGGTTTTTATCCCGTAGACCTGATATTCGGCCAAGGCCCTCAACATGCGGCGGATCGTCTCTTCTCTTGTCTTTCCCCAGGTGATGAGCTTCGAAAGAAGAGGGTCATAATCCAGGGGCACTTCATACCCTTCATAGATGCCACTGTCATCGCGGACGCCCAATCCCGCCGGAGTATGAAGATAAACAATTTTCCCCGGGGAGGGCATAAAGTCATTGAACGGGTCTTCGGCCATGATCCGGCATTCCATGGCATGGCCCTGGGGCTTGATGTCCTCCTGGCGGAAGGAAAGCGGGTTCCCCGCAGCGATCTCCAGCTGGCATTTGACCAGGTCCACTCCCGTCACCATCTCCGTGATCGGATGCTCCACTTGAAGGCGGGCATTCATTTCCAGAAAATAGAACTTCCTGTCTTTATCGACAATAAACTCGACGGTGCCGGCATTCCTGTAACCGATGCTCGAGGCCGCCTTGACGGCCACCTGTCCCATCGCTTGTCGCGTCTGATCATCAAGAAATGGGGATGGCGTCTCCTCCAAGACCTTTTGATAGCGACGCTGCATGGAGCATTCTCTCTCCCCCAAATAGACCACGTTCCCAAAGTTATCGGCCACGATCTGGATCTCGATATGGTGTGGTTCGTCGATATATTTCTCCACATAAACGGCCGGGTCGGCAAAGCTCGAAAGGGCCTCTGACTGTGCCAGCTTGAAACAAGAGACCAGGTCTTCCTGCTTTTTCACGAGCCTCAGCCCCTTGCCTCCGCCGCCCAGCGAGGCTTTGAGAAGGAGAGGAAAACCGATCTCCCGGGCCTTCTTCTTGAGCTCTCTTTCGTCCATAATGGATTCCAGCGTCCCGGGAATGATGGGCACTCCGGCCTCGTACATCTTCTTCCTGGAAGAGGTTTTCTCGCCCATGATCTTCATGGGCTCCGATGGCGGACCGATAAAAATGATGCCTTCCTCCTCGCACCTCTTGACCAGCCTGGGGTTTTCGGCCAAGAAGCCGTATCCGGGATGAATGGCCTCGGCTCCGCACGATTTGGCTGCGCTGATTATTTTCTCGACGTGGAGATAGCTCTCTAATGGCTTGGCTTCGCCGATGTAGTAGGCCTCTTCGGCCAGCCTGACGTGAAGGGCCTTTCGATCGGCATCCGAATAGACGGCGACCGGAATGACGCCCGCCTCCCTGCAGGCGCGGATGACCCGGACGGCGATTTCTCCCCGGTTGGCGATCAAAATCTTTCTAAACATTCGACTTACGTCTCCCGCCGGCTGGACCTCATTCAAAGAGGAATATTTCCATGCTTTTTGGGAGGATTCTTGTCCCGCTTGTTCTCCAGCATTCTTAAGGCGGCGATCAGCTTCGGCCTGGTCAGCCGCGGCTCTATGACCTCATCGATATATCCTTTTTCGGAAGCGATATAGGGGTTGGCAAATTTCTCCCTGAATTCAGCGATCTTGTCTTCCCGGACGGCGGAGTCTGCTTTCCCGTTCCACTCACGCTTATAGACGATATTCACTGCCCCTTCGGGGCCCATAACAGCTATCTCGGCTGTTGGGTAGGCATAGTTGATATCCGCTCGAATATGCTTTGAGGCCATAACACAGTATGCGCCGCCATAGGCTTTCCGCGTAATGACGGTGATCTTGGGCACCGTCGCCTCGGCAAAAGCGTAGAGGAGCTTGGCTCCATGACGGATGATGCCTCCGTGTTCCTGGGCCACCCCGGGCAGGAACCCTGGGACGTCTTCAAATGTGATCAGGGGGATATTAAAGGCGTCGCAGAAGCGCACAAAGCGGGCCCCTTTATCGGAGGCGTTGATATCCAGGGCGCCGGCGAGATGGTCGGGTTGATTGGCCACAATGCCGACGGATTTCGCTTCCAGCCGGCCGAATCCGATAACAATGTTCTTGGCGTATTCTGCCTGGACCTCAAAAAAGTAATTGTCGTCTAAAACTTCTTTGATGACCTTGCGGATGTCATACGGCTGATATGGGTCGTCCGGCACCAAAAAATTGACCTCCTCGCTGGCCCTGTCCCAAGGGTCGGAAGTTTTTTTATCAGGCGGGTCCTCCATATTGTTATTGGGAATGTAGGAAAGGAGCTCCCGGATAAGGGCCAAAGCGAGCTGCTCATTTTCGGCGGCGAAATGCGCGACCCCGCTTAAGGCGTTGTGCGTTTCGGCGCCGCCTAATTCTTCCATCGTGACCTCTTCGTGGGTTACAGCCTTGATCACATCAGGCCCGGTGATGAACATATTGCTAACTTCCTTGGTCATGATGATAAAATCCGTAATCGCGGGCGAATACACCGCTCCTCCGGCGCACGGACCCATGATGGCCGAAATCTGGGGGATGACACCGGAAGCCAGGACATTTCTCAGAAAGATGTCCGCATAGCCGCCCAGGCTGGCTACGCCTTCCTGAATCCGCGCCCCTCCGGAGTCATTGAGTCCAATGATGGGCACGCCGATTCTCATGGCCAAGTCCATGATCTTCACGATCTTAGCGGCGTTCGCGCCACTGAGGGAGCCGCCGAAAACGGTAAAATCCTGGGCAAAGACGAAAACCTGCCGGCCGTCTATCCGACCATAGCCGGAGACAACCCCGTCTCCGGAAATTCGCTTCTTCTCCATCCCGAAATCGTGGCTCTGATGAACGACAAGTTTATCCATCTCATGAAAAGACCCTTCGTCCAGAAGCAGGCTGATTCTCTCTCTCGCCGTCAGCTTGCCGGACTGGTGCTGTTTATGGATCCTCTCGGCACCCCCTCCTGCCTCCGCCAGCCTGTTTTTTTCTCTCAGGTCATCCAATTTCTTCTTGATGCTCATGCGTCTTCATCCTGTGAAATATCTTTATTTTTTGACCTTTCCCCAGTCCTTTAAGAATTTCTCCAGGCCAAGGTCCGTCAAAGGATGCCTGATCAGCTTCTCCATAACGGAATACGGCAGAGTGACGATATCGGCGCCAAGAAGCGCGGCCTCAACAACGTGAAGCGGATGGCGAACGCTGGCAACAATGACTTCGGTCTCCAGGCCATAATTGTCAAAGATAGTGAGAATTTGCTCGACCAGCTGCATCCCCTCATGAGAGATATCATCGAGGCGGCCGATGAAAGGGCTGACATACCGCGACCCGGCCTTGGCCGCGAGGAGAGCCTGGCTGGGTGAAAAAATCAACGTCGTATTGACCTCGATGCCCTTTTGGGAGAGGACCTTGGTCGCCTTGAGGCCTTCGATGCCGATGGGAATCTTGACGACAATGTTAGGGGCAAGTTTCGCCAGGTCTTCGGCCTCTGGGATGATATCTTCGGCCTTGGTCGAAACGCTTTCCACGCTCACCGGACCGGGGACAATCCGGCAAATGTCCTTGATCAGTTCATCGAAGCGGACATTTTCCTTCGAGACCAGAGAAGGATTTGTGGTTACGCCATCCAAAATCCCCCATCCGGCAATCTCTTTGATCTCAGCCAAGTTCGCTGTATCCAGGAAAAACTTCATCCTTTCCTCCGTTCAATCTATCGTCGATCGCTCTAGCTTAAGACATATACCGTTGCGGCGCTTAGGCCTTGACCCTCATAACCGTGTTTGACAGTGTGCCGATGTGCTCGATCTGGATATCCACCCTGTCTCCAGGCGCCATGGGGCCGACTCCCGCCGGCGTCCCCGTCGTAATGATATCCCCGGGATAGAGGGTCATTATTCCCGAGATAAATCGGACAAGGTCAGGCACGGAGAAGATCAAGTTCTTGGTGTTGGAGGACTGTTTCAGCTTTCCGTTGAGAAACGTCTTGAGGCCCAGGCGGGAGGGGTCGATATCCGTGGCTATGCAGGGGCCGACAGCCGCAAATGTGTCAAAGGACTTGGCCCGGGTAAACTGGACGTCCTTCTCTTGAAGGTCCCTGGCAGTGACGTCATTAAAACACGTGTAGCCGAGGACGTAATCCGCGATATCATCTTCCTCCTCAAGCAGCCGCGCTTCCGTCTTGATAACCACGGCCAGCTCTCCCTCATAATCGACCCGTTTGGCCATCATGGGATAGAGGATGATATCATTGGGTCCAATGACCGCCGACGGCGGCTTCAGGAATATCAAAGGCTCCTCCGGCAGACGCCGCCCCATCTCCCGGCCGTGCTCTTTGTAGTTCACGCCGACGGCGACGATCTTGGAGGGCTCAACGGGAGAAAGGAGGGAGACGGAGGCAATAGGGATGCCTTTCTCCTCTGTCTGGAACTCTCCAAAAATCGAGCCGATGACCGCGTAAAGGTTTTCCTCTTTCAAAACGCCATAAATGATTTTGTCCTTATGCTTAAAGCGAAAGATTTTCATGGGCGATCATCGCGGATGAGGCCAGAGACGACCGCTGATTTCTGGCTCTCATTTCCGGCATCATCCAGTGCGGTTATAGCATAATCATATCTTTTGTTCTTTTCAACCGTAGAATCAGAATACGAACTCTCCGTAGCCGGCAACGACCCGAGCAGGACAAAATTGGCCTGGCCGAACTCTCTTCTCCAGACTCTGTAGCCGGCCAAATCAGGTTCCTTATTGGCTTCCCAGCTCAGGGCGATAAAGCTCGTCCCGGAAATGATCGTCAGCCCCGTGGGAGGCGCAGGGGGGAAGCTGTCTTTGGCCAGAATCTCGACGACGTTTGAATCAAGGCTCTCTATCGGCGGAGCCGCGTCCGAGGCGACTGCTCTGACAAAATAGCGGTACGTTTTGCCGAAAGAGATATTCATGTCCCGATACTCATTTCCCATGACCGGCGAGGCATTTAAACGGGCGGGAATCTCTTCTCCTGTCGACCGATAGACATTATAGCCGGCCGCTTTCGGGGGAGCCGCCTCGCCCGCTTTTACGGCCGCGATTTCCCAGCGGACTTCAATGTATTGATCAAGAACAGTCACCCGGACATCTTGCGGAGGAAGAGGAAAAGCCTGAAGCTTAATGGACAGGGGTTCGGAAAATTCAGACTCCCTCCTTCTCTCATCTCTGACCTTGAGCGCAAAGACCAACACTGTCCGGCCGATTTTCCCAGGCTCAAGCGGATAAGCATAAGAAAATCTCGGCGATTCTGTCCCCCTTTGGAGGACGACAGCGAAGCGGTCTTTCTTAAAGCTGATTAAAAGTTTGGCCTTGTTTTCAAACTCTTCTACGGTCAGCTTGCTCTCCGGTCGCGCTTCCGTCCTGGCTTCCTCTGCCATCCAGACTTCCACCTCTGAGACTTCTCTGATCGGATTCCCGTCCACATAATCCGTCGGATTCGACCAGCTCAGGATGACTTCGTTGCCTTTCTGAAAAAGGCTAAGATCTTGAACGGATTGGGGAGTCCTCACGAGAGGCGGCGCGAGCGGACCTTTTTTCCCGCAGGAGGTGGAAATAACGCCGGCGAATAAAAGGATGAGGAGAGGAGTGCGCCTCTTCATCAAAGGATGAAACGCCGCAGGTCCTGGTTTTTGAGAATATCCAGCAATTGCTTCTGGACATATTTTCTATCGATCAGGATATGTTTCTCTTTGACATCGGGAGCCGCAAAAGAAATCTCTTCCATGACTTTCTCCATGACGGTGTGCAGACGCCTGGCCCCGATGTTCTCGGAGTCCTCGTTGACCTTCTCGGCAATATCGGCGATCTCGTCGATGGCGTCAGGAGCAAATTCCACCCGGACACCCTCTGTCCCCATCAGGGCCATGTATTGTTTGATCAGGGCGTTCTCGGGCTCGATCAAAATCTTTACAAAATCCTCCTTATTAAGGGATGTCAGCTCCACGCGGATAGGGAACCTTCCCTGGAGTTCCGGGATAAGGTCAGCGGGCTTGGAGACATGAAACGCCCCGGCCCCGATAAAAAGGATATGGTCGGTCCTGACCAGGCCATAGCGCGTGTTGACGGTCGTCCCTTCGATGATCGGCAAGAGGTCGCGCTGCACTCCCTCGCGACTCACCTCCGGGCCGTGCCCCGATTCCCGGCCGGCGATCTTGTCGACTTCATCCAGGAAAATGATTCCTGAGTGCTCGACCCGTTCGATAGCCAGGCGAGCCACCTGGTCCATGTCAATCAACCTCTTTTGCTCGTCCTCCATCAGGAATTCCCGGGCTTCCTTGATTTTCACCCTGCGTTTCTTGGATTTGCCTCCCAAGAAACCGGGAATGATCTCCTGGATCTGAATCCCAATCTCCTCGACTCCCGCGTTGGAAAAAATCTCGAACGGCGGGGCCATTCTTTCTTTCATTTCGACCTCGATGAGCCGCTCTTCGAGCAGTCCATCGCGAAGCTGTTTGCGCAGCTTCTCTCTTGTCTCTTGAAAGCGGGCCAGGTCTTCCTCGACGAGGGCGCTTTCTTTTCTTCTCAACGGGGGAAGCAGGAGGTCAAGGATTTTTTCTTCCACATTGCTCGTCGCTTTTTCCGCGATCTCCTCGATTTTTTCCTGTTTGACCATGTCCACGGAAATGCGAACCAGGTCACGAATCATCGATTCGACGTCCCGGCCGACATAGCCGACCTCCGTAAATTTGCTGGCTTCGATCTTGAGAAAAGGAGAAGAGGTCAGCTTGGCCAAGCGGCGGGAGATTTCCGTCTTTCCCACGCCGGTGGGACCGATCATCAGGATGTTTTTCGGGGCAATCTCATCGGCTAGTTCGGGCGGGAGCTTTCTTCTCCGGTATCTGTTCCGCAGGGCGATGGCCACAGCTCTCTTGGCCGCCTTTTGGCCGATGATGAATTTATCCAGCTCGGCAACAATCTCTTGGGGCGTCAGTTCCGTGTCTTTTCCCTCTGCCGGGGGATGGTCTTGTGTCCTCGCAAGTGCCACAGCCATTCATAACTCCTCAATGATGATTTGCTCGTTCGTGTAAACGCAGATGCCGGCGCTGATTTTCATCGCCTCTAAGGCGATCTCTTTGGCCGCAAGATCGGTATGCTTGATCAGGGCGCGGGCCGCAGCCAAGGCGTAAGGACCTCCCGAGCCGATGGCAATGATCCCGTCATCCGGTTCGACGACATCTCCCGTCCCGGAGATGAGAAAGGCGCTCTCTTTGTCCGCGACAATAAGAAGGGCCTCCAGCTGCCGCAGCGCCTTATCGAGGCGCCAGTCTTTGGCCAGTTCAATGGCCGCCCGTGACAGGTTGCCTCGGTATTCCTCGAGCTTGTTCTCAAACCGGGAAAAGAGGGCGAAAGCATCCGATGTGGCACCCGCGAAACCGGCCAAGACCTTGTCTTTATGCAGCCGCCTGATCTTTCTCGCCGTCTGCTTCAGGATCGTCTGGCCCATCGAGACCTGGCCGTCTCCGGCCATGGCCAGTTGCCCCTTGTGTCGAACGCAGATAATGGTTGTTGAACGAGTCATGAATTCACCTTTTTCAATGAATATGATAATTCATAGCCAGCCGGATGTAAAGCCTGGGCCCTGCCTCCTGGGGATGTTTCTCGGGGAGAACCGTCCCTAACCTGTCCTCGTTCGACTAAATGATGGCGGATGTATTTTTTTACTTTGTGGCTTCAAATAAAAGCCCAATACGGCTATAATGGAGCCGAATTGAAAATGCTCGCGAGAAAATTGATCGCTCCGGTCAGCCTCATTTTTCTCCTTGCGGCTTTACCTTGCGGCTGCAAGAAAACCCCGACAACCACCACGATAGATACTCCCGGCCAGCAGTCTATTTCTTTAGCTTGCAATCCCAATTCCGGGGGGCCGGATACTATTATTACGATCACCGCTTTGATCGCGGGAAACAGCCAGGAAATCCGCGTCTTCGGGTTTGACGGGACGTTCGACACCCAGATGTTCCAATTCCAGGGTGTGGGAAAAGGTAGTCTAACCGGGGATTGGGCAGCCGTAGACGGGAATGAACCTGGTCCCGGCGAGCTCAAAGTGGGAGGCTTTGTTGGCAGCGGCGCTCCTGTCGCCAAGGGCAGCAACGGGACCCTGGTTGAATTCAGGTTCAAAGTGACCGGACAAGCCTACGGGAACGGCCAGCAGAGTGAGATTTGTATCAGATCATACACGGACGACATCTCCGGGTTTACGCCCGACCCCGCTTGCACGACTTTCACTCTGAGAAAATAGCCCCGTCTTTTCTTCCGCAACAAACCTCTTGCCAAAACACAAGCAATTTTCAATAATGAAAGTGCGCTCGGGAGAAACGGAATCAACGAACAGGGGAAAAGAGGGACTTTATGCGATTCGGCCTAAGAGAAAAAAATGACGTCGTTATTTTGGACCTGGCCGGCGAAATCAGGCTTTCTGGAGAATATGTGCCGTCCCTCCACAAATTGATCACGGAACAGCTTTCCTTCGGGAAAAAGAAAATCCTTCTCAATTTCGCGAAAGTGGATTTTATCGACAGCTATGGAATCGGCGATATTGTCGCCGCTTATATCGCTGTTCAGGAAAAAAAAGGAAAATTGAAATTCGCCCATCTTTCCGACAAGATCTGGCTTATCTTTAATTACTCCGGGTTAACGAAAATCTTCGAATTATTCGACCACGAAGAAAAAGCCATCAAGAGTTTTGACTGAGCCCTTTTCTCTTAAGATATCACTCCTCTCGCCGACCTTAAAATCCGAAGGCGTTCTATCGATTAGGTCATAGCAGGAATGAGAAGGCGCGCAATCTAGAGTAGAATTCGGCGCTGCCGTTTAGAAGACGTTTATAAGACGAAGGAACGGTTCTTTTTTCTTGGAAATGATTCACTTTGGCTTATCGTTCTCGAGATTGCCCCGGGCTATGACGGCGCCGAGCTTGACGTCCGGGGCGAGCCGATAGGGGACGCTAACCTGGAGGAAATCGTTCCCGACAAAAGAGATGTTTCGGCTGCGCTCCCCCCTGATCTCACAGAAGACCGATGTCCCGGTCAGGGCCTTCGATTCGCTGACCCGAGCGTCCTCGACCTGATTTAGGACGACGGCTGCCTCTTCCGTTCCCGACTTCGCCGGCCCTCCGCGAAACCCCTCTAATTCTAGTCCCCGGATGTCTTCAAGGTAGAGCGCCGATTTCCAATGGTCATATCCCGGCCCGTCCCAGGACACCTCGATGTTCCTGAGCTTGAGGTTCTTGGCCTGTTTGAACGCGAGGGCATGGACGGCTTTGTCATAGGGCGCCCCCGCGTCGTGGGAGATAAAGAGCTTCACGTTGTCCATGGTAATCCCGTCCAGCCAGCTTTCCGGGTGGCCGTTGCAAATGCTCGAACCCCGGCCGTGGGCGATAACGTTTTGAATCAGGACATTCCGGATGGAGCCAGCGGGCCGGTCGTCCTCTTTTTTCCAGTTCTTATGGACCTCGCTTCTCTTCCTGATGTTGAAATGGAACGGCTCTCCGTCTCCCCACCAGAACCAGTCATGGCGCACGCATTCTATGGTCAGGTTGGAAATGACCACATCGCTGATATAGCCTCCGTCGAAGGTCATAAAGGCCAGGCCCCGGTTGGAGCCGGTGATGACACAGTTATCGATGGTGACGTTCCGGACGCAATTCATGTTCCCGTCGCAGAACTTGATGGCGCTCGAGGCCGATGACAGCCGGCAGTTCGTAACGGTGATGTTTTCGCAGGGCAGGGCCGGCCCAAACCAGTTCATAGAATAAAAGACGAGAGCGTCATCGCCTGTCTCGATGGTCGAGTTGGAGATGCGCAGGTCCTTGCAGCCGTCGGGGTCGATGCCGTCCGCCCAAACGCCTTCTTTTAAGCTCGAGCGGATATAAACGCCGTCGATCACCATCCGTTCACAGCCATAGGGGTGGATCGTCCAGGAAGGCGAATCGATGAACGACAGACCGCTAATCCGGACGTCCTTGCACCGCAGTAAAAGAACGAGTTTTCCGAATTGGTTTGTTTTGGGGAAAGACCGAGTCAGGGGCTGGCCGAGCTTTTCCATTTCTACTTGGTTCGGGTAGATGAAGTCATCACGAAAATCGCCTGTCGGCCGCATTTCGTAGGCTCCTTCGCCGTTAACCGTGCCGCGTCCATCCAAGGTAATATTCACCAGGTCCTCACCGTAAAACAGCGCGTCTTTGTCAAAGGCTTTCTTGTCCTTGATGGAATAAAGGGTCGCCCCCACTTCCAGAAAGAAGCACACATGGCTGCGGAGGTGGATCGTCCCCGAAGAGTACTCTCCAGGCGGAAGATAGACCATCCCCCCGCCCGCTGCGGCGCAAGCGTCCACCGCCTTCTGGATGGCTGCCTGGGCGTTATCTGCCCTTTTCCCGGTCGCCCCAAACGCCTTGACATCGAACACAGAAAGTCCTTTCAAGCCTCCTTCGGATTGAGCCTGGACCTGACCGAACGCTAAAGCCAAAAAAACAAAAAGAAAACAAGCGGAGAACCGGACCTGACTTTGAACTTGTAACAAGCGCATCTTTATCACTCCCTTCCCTATTCTATTTTTTCTCTCCTTAAAAGCAAGCCGCCCAGAGGCTCTGTGACGAAAAGTGGGGTTATTATTTTAAGCCAAGATAATGATCATCCGTAATCGGCCGCAGCGACCATTGAAGGTTTAGCCTTCCTGAAGCGCTTTTCGA
>CAZOKP010000036.1:14061-24298 GCA_964580435.1 uncultured Eubacteriales bacterium | reverse complement strand
CCCCAAGCTCAGGAGACGGAGAGCACGGTGCCGCAGCTCGTCGCTTTCCATGACATCATTTATCCGATCTGGCATACGTCCTATCCGGAGAAAAATTATGCCGCCCTGCGCAGCTATGTCCCCCAGATAAAAAGCCTGGCCGAAAAACTCTACGCCGCTCCGCTTCCGGGCATCTTACGGGACAAAGAGGCCAAATGGAAACAGGGATTGGCGGAGCTTAGAAAAGCGGTGGACGATTATGCCGCTGCCGCGTCCGGGACTGAGGATGAGGCTCTTCTCCAAGCCGCAGAAGTCCTCCATGCCAAATATGAAATGCTGGTCAGGATTACGAGACCGATACTCAAAGAAATGGACGACTTCCACAAGGTCCTTTATGTCGTCTATCACAAAGACCTGCCAAATAAGGACTACGGCAAAATCAAAACCGTGGCGCCGGAGCTGATGACCAAAGCAGAGGCCATTGTGAAAGCGACGCTTTCGGCGCGCTTGGAATCGCGAAAAGAGCAATTCCGAGCGGCGGCATCTGCACTTTATGAAGCGGCCAAAGCCCTTGCCGTAACGGTAGGAACTCAGACAGGGGAGCGGGTCGACGCCGCGGTCGAGAATGTGCATGTGAAATACCAGGACCTAGTCAAGGTGTTCGATTAGGGTTCAAGCTTTCTTTTCGACCAGGATTTGGAGAATTTCAAGCTCATCGGCGTCGAACCATATTTTATAGCAGGAAAGGCATTTATCCACGGGGATGAAGTACTGATAATTGTAAGGCCGCAGCATCATCCTGTACCCGCAGTTCGGGCAGGCTAGGGCAGGGAACTCTTTGTCCTTAGCCCTTTGTTTTTTCACCGGGTTGGTCAAGAATTTTTCCCTGAAATCACGGGCTCTGGCCAGAAGCCCTTCGGAAAAATTGAATTCTTTGCGCAAGAGGATGCGGTCCACCGAAGATGCATCGACGAGCCTGCCGCCGCAGCGCTGGCAGGCCTGGATGGCCGCTCCTTCGTAGAAAGTGTCAAGGAGCTGCACCTTGCAGCGGGGACAATGATTCTGCCTGGAAAGATCTACCGGTTTCTTTTTTCCGAGATTGCGGAGTCCGTCCCTTATCTGGGGAAATTCTCGGGCCTGCGCTTCGATGCCTTCCTGCATGTTCCTGACAATTCTAATAGCGCCGAAATAGGGGAGGAGGATAAGCTGCTCTAGGTCGAACGGACCCTGCCATTTTCCGCTGTGATCCTGGATGAGCCAGACCTTATTTCCTTGGGCCGCAGGCTTTTCACTAACAGCTTTAACGGAAGGCGTGGCCCCCCGGAATTCATCAAAGGAAAAGAGCACTCCTTTGGCCTCTTCCCTTATTTTCCGGCCCTCCCAGACCTGTTCAATGACGTTGGCCGGCTCGAGCCCGGCCATCTGGGCCAGAACCTTGACCCGGCTCATGAGCGGCGGATGTGAGTTGAAAAGGCGGCTCAAGAACCCGTCTGACTCGCCGCTCAGTTTCGGCGCGACGATAAACAAAGGGCTGTAGGTCAGGCTGAAGTCGCCGACAAAAGAGTTTTTTAAATGGGCTTTATATAAAACCCTGGCCAAGGCCGCGGGATTCCTGCTGATCTCGGCGGCTGCGGCGTCGGCCAATGTCTCGCGTTCACGGCTGAGCAGCGTGCTAAGAAGATGCATGACCACGGATGAAAAGGCCACGGCAAAATAGATAAGCACCGGCGGCGCTCCGCCCCGGCCGCTAGCAGCACGCTCGTCCGGAGGGGTGTCCTCCGGCTCCATGGCCTCCATTATTTTTTCGAGAAAATTGGCCAGGGAGCAGACGAGCGTGACATAAAAGGCATCGCCGCGAGAAATGTGGGCCAATTCGTGCGCAGCGACGGCTTGGAGTTCGTCCCGCGTGCAGTCGGCAAGAAGGCCTTCCGTGACCGCCACGGCCGGAGTCCCGTCTGCTTCAAGCAGGGCCATGGAGTTGACCGCGAAAAACGGGATAACATAGGAATTCACCTTGGGCAGGCCACAGGCGATCCGCATTTCCTCAACGGTGTTGGCGAATTGCTTGTGATATCGGTCCGATAATTCAGGATTTCGCGCCTCGAGCCTCTTGAGAATATACTGGGCTCCGAATTTGCGGGCATCATAAAAATGGATCACAGCGATAATGATCGCAGCCGCCAAGACGCCGAGCAGCATTTTCAGCAAAAAGGAACCCGAGAGGAGGTGCGGCCCTGCGGCCAGCAGCCCGAATGTGGCTATGACAGCCAGGGCGATCAGCCCGATGGCGAAAAAGTAGAAAAGGATGAGCGCGGCGAAAACTAAGAGGCTTTTTTTCCACTGCCGGCTCTGGACCTCATAGAAATCGCCCGGCCCTTTTTTTTGCATGCTCTACCTGATGATCGATTCTCAACCAGATTTCCGGCCTATCGTATCGAAAAACCTGAGTTCGGTCAAATCGGTCGGAACCATTCCCAATTCCGTGATAGTCTTAGGCTGCTGGAAGAGGAGGGTGGCGTGGTTCGGGGGCGCCCCGCGACAGGACCCGCCCCCATCCCGGAGGTAGCGATGAAATCAATCGGTCCCAAGCCCTTTACATCCTACTCTCCTTATGATACACAAAGAAAAAAAATAACCAGCCTCTCTCAAGGAGTGAAGGATGGCAAAGAGAACACCATTCCCGGGAGTCTTTTGGATCGCCAACTCGGTCGAGATCCTCGAGCGGTTTGCCTACTACGGAATCTACATGGGGTTCGGAATCTATATGGAGTACCTGGGCTACAGCAAGGCTCAGCTTGGCATTGTCCAGAGCCTGTTTCTGCTGATCTCCTACGCGATTCCCGTCTTCTCCGGAACCTTTGCCGACAGGTTCGGGTTCAAGAAAATCTTGATCGTTTCTTACCTCGCCTACCTGCCTTCCATTCTTCTCCTGATCCTGACTAAAACCTTCTCCGGGATCGCCCTGACCATGCTCAGCATCGGGCTGGCCGCGGGCATTTTCAAGCCGCTCATATCGGGCACGGTAAGGGCTGTCACGGATAAAACCAACAAGACCCTGGGGTTCGGGATTTTTTACGCCATGGTTAACGTAGGCGGTTCGTTCGGCCCGCTTGTGGCCGGAAAACTCCGGGCGATTTCCTGGAACTATGCCTTCCTGGCCGCGGCCATCGCCATTGGGCTTATGCTCCTTATCACGGTCTTATTCTATAAGGAGCCGGTGCGGGAAATCGAAGGAGTGACGCTAAAAAGTAAATTCAGGGATATGGGCGTCGCTTTGTCCGACGTCAAATTCGCCGCCTTCCTTATCCTTCTGGGGCTGTTTTACTGGCTCCCATTCTGGGCCTTCTTCAACCTTCTCGCCCTTTACGTTGACAGGAGCCTCGATACAGCCCGGCTCTATTTGAACATCAAGAGTGTGCTTGGAGGAGCCGTGGCAAATTTCCTCTCTCATGCTGACGAAACGGGAACGAGGCGGCTCCTTGGAGAAACCATTGCGAATACGGGCTATATCATCATCATTCTCCAGGTCTTCGTTTCGAGGATTTTTGAAAAGAGGAAGGCCGTGCCGTCCTTCCTCTTTGGCCTGTCGGTCGCGGCCATTGGGTATCTCTTCCTCGGCTACGCGAAAATCGGGGCGGCAGCCTGGGTCTTCCTTGGAATTTTCCTCTTTGCTCTTGGAGAAATGATCTCCTCGCCGCGCATCCAGGAATACATCACCTGGATCGCGCCCAAGGAAAAAGCCGGTCTCTACATGGGAACGAATTTTCTCGCCCTCGGGATCGGGGGAGCTTCAAGCGGAGTTATCTACACTTCTCTTTACGGTTACTTTCAAGGCAAGGTTCACCCCGAATATACCTGGTTCGTTCTTGCCGCCCACTTTCTCCTGGGCATGGTCATCCTCACGCTCTTCACCAAAAAATGGGGCCAATTCAAGGAGATGGAAGCGTAAGGAAGCATTCCAAATTCCGGAAAGGACATACCCGAATTGTGTTATAATCGCAAAAAAGCATGCACGGAATTTTGGATCTCTCCGACTAAAAGGATGGTGAGACCATGACCCTCATAAAATGCCCCCATTGTCAATCCGAAAACCCGGAAGCGGCGCAATACTGCGCTGAATGCGGGATCAAGATTGAACCGGTCAAAGTAACCGGTTCTAATCAGGTGAAGCCCATTCAGCCATCCCGCGAAGCCTTGGTTGTGGGGTCAACCTTCGGTCAGCGCTACAAGATTATCGCGGAGCTTGGCCAGGGCAGTTTAGGGAAGATCTATAAAGCCTTCGACATGTCGCGCGAAAAAGAGGTCGTTCTCAAGCTGGTTAAGCCTGAGATCGCGCAATACAAAAAGACCTTAGAACTCTTCAGCACCGACCTGAAAGCCGCCCGAAAAATTGTCCATAGGAATGTCGCCCGGATGTTTGATTTCAATGAAGCCGAAGGCATCTCCTATATTAGGATGGAATATGCCCAAGGCCAGGATTTGAAAGAGCTGATCTCGCAGGCGCGACGGATGAGGATTGAAAAAACGCTTGCCATTGCCACCCAGGTCAGCGAGGGGCTGGCTCAGGCGCATCGGCTGGGGATCGTCCACGGCGATCTCAAGCCGAGCAACATCATGGTCGATAAAGACGGCACCGCAAAGATCCTGAATTTCGGGGTTGCCGCGTCCGTTTATGCCAAGGGCATCTCTGACGCCGGAGGAATCCTCTCATCGCCGCAATACATGAGCCCGGAGCGTCTGGAGGGCAAGGACGTTGATCCAAAGTCCGATATCTATTCGCTCGGGATTATCCTCTTCGAAATGGTCACGGGACACGTTCCGTTTGAGGGAGATGATCCGGCCGCAATCGCCCAGAGACATAAAACTGAAATTCCCAAGATACCCGATGAGCTCGGACCCATCATTCCCCTCGACCTCAGCCGCCTGATCCTCAAATGCTTGGAAAAAGACAAGGAAAAAAGGTACCAGACCGCTGAAGACCTGCGTTCCGACCTGGATAATATCGGCAGACCTCTCCTGCCCGCAGAACCTGCAGAGGCCATTAAACGTAAAAAGATTCCTATCCCTCCACAAAAGACTGTCGCTCCAAAAGAAGTCAAAAAGAAAGCGGCCAAACAAATAAAAAAAGAAGAAAAAAAAGAGAGAAAGAAAGAGGCCTATGACTTTAGGAAGCTGCTTGTTCCCGCGCTGGTGAGCCTCGGCGTCATTGTCCTTGGAGTTGTCATCTGGCAATTTATCCTGAAGCCCTCGAAGGGGGCGGGCACGGGCCCAGCGGCTGCCGAAAAGCGCTCCGTAGCCGTGCTTCCTTTTGAAGACCTCAGCCCGGCCAAAGAACATGAGTATCTGGGCGACGGAATGGCCGAAGCGCTCATCGACGCACTGGCGAATATTGACGCCCTCTGGGTTCCGGCAAGGACCTCCTCATTCTCGCTCAAAGGCACAAGCCTCACTGAAACCGGAATAGGACATAACTTGGGGGTGGAGTATGTCTTAAAGACGAACCTTCAAGTCATCCAGGATAAGCTTCTTGTCACCGCCAAACTGGTCCAGGTGAAGGGCGGGATCACGGTCTGGTCCAATCAGTACAACCGCATCATGGCGGACATCCTCCCTATCGTGGAGGAGATCGCCCGTGACATTCTCAAAGCCCTTCAAGTCAAGCTGTCCCCCGAGAAAGAAGCTTCTTTTATGACAAGCCCGGCCAAGAACCCGGAAGCGTATGATCTATATTTGCAGGGCCGCTTCCTCCGGAACAAGGGCGGAAAAGAGAACTTGGGAAAAGCCATACTGTGTTACCAAAAGGCCAGCGAAAAGGACCCGACCCTTGCACTTGCCTATAGTGGACTGGCCGATGCTTACACTGTTCTTGGGAGCAATTTCAATTGGCCGCCGGAGCAGACTTTTATCAAAGCGCGCCTGGCCACCATAAAAGCCCTCGAGCTCGATCCAAATCTCGCTGAGGGCCATACATTGCTGGGGGTGATCAAAGCGAATTTCGATTGGGACTTTGCGGGGGCTGAAAAAGAATACAAAGAAGCCATCCGTCTCAGGCCGAACTCTGTCCTTGCCCATCAATGGTACGCAGTCTTCCTATCAACCCAGGGCCGGCATGAGAAGGCCATCGCGGAGATTAAACTCTGCCGAACGCTTGACCCTTTTTCTCCGGGCATCAGCGCTAATGTCGGAGCCCTTCTGTATTTTGCCCGCCGCTACGACCTGGCGCTTGAAGAGTTAAAGGCGTCACTCAGGGCTCATCCCTCCTTTTTTGTGAATTATTATTATCTGGGATTGGTCGACATCCAGATGGAACAAAGTGAAGAAGCCATCAAGGCCTTCGAGAAGGCCAAGTTGCTCGGCGGAGAACCGCTGGATCTGAATCTTCGCACCGCCTATGTCTATGCTCTTCAGGGAGGCCTCAGGCAAGAAGTCGGGAAGATCCTTGCTGAGGCCATAAGAGCTTCCGACCAAGGTTATTTCTCCCAAGTTTCGATCGCCACGGTTTATGCGGCTTTGGGCGAAAAAGACCAGGTCATGGCCTGCCTTGAGAAAGCCTTAGCGGCGCGCGATATCAAGCTCGTCTTCCTAAAGGTTCATCCGATGTTCGACCGAGTGCGACGAGATCCGCGCTTTGTCAGCTTAATGCGACAAATCGGCCTGGAAAAGTAACGCTTAAAAAAAGGGGGCCTCATGAGCAAAATTTCCCGTCGGCAATTCCTCAGAGAATCGACCAAGGCACTGGCCGGCACGGCCGTGATAGTTTCTGGAGTTGGTGCGGTTTCGCCCGTTTTGAGCCCTCAGACACAGAAACCCGCCCCAACGATAAAATTCACGTCGCACTCATAGGCAGCGGCGGGATGGGAAAAAACGATCTTTCCGCATTCCCCCGAATCCCGGAAGTGGATTGTCTTTCCGTCGTTGATGTTGCTGAGGAACATCTCTTAGAAGGGCTAAGACTTGTCAAAGAAACCGCGGCAAAAGGCCCCAAGACTACAGAGATTTCCGCAAAATCCTCGACCGGCAGGATATCCATGCCGTGATCGTGGGGACTCCAGGTCACTGGCATGCCCTGGCCGCGGTTCTGGCCTGCCAGGCCGGAAAAGATGTCTATGTCGAAAAACCCTTGGCGACATCCATCCAGGAAGGCAGGGCCATGATCACTTCCGCACGCAAGTGCGGCCGGATTGTCCAGGTGGGAACGCAGCAGAAGGTACCATGGCCTTTGAGTATGAAAAAGACGCCAAGGACCCGCTTCCTGGCCTAGCGGAATCGGTGGGATATTTTCGCGGAATCCTGGCGGCAATTTAGCCGGCCCGAAAGCCTTTCCCGCCTCGCCATCTCCCATTTTCCTATAGGAAAAATATCCAATTCCGTTTATAATGAAAACTCGCTGAGGACGACATCATATGAAGACCGACCCGAGCAAGCTCCGAAACATCGGCATCAGTGCGCATATCGACTCCGGGAAGACGACCCTGACGGAGCGGATTCTTTTTTATTGTAAGAAAATCCACAGGATGCACGAAGTCAAGGGCAAGGACGGCATCGGAGCGACGATGGATTCGATGGAGCTCGAAAGAGAACGGGGCATCACAATATCCTCGGCGGCCACCAACGTGACTTGGTCCGACCATCAGATCAATATTATCGACACGCCGGGCCATGTCGATTTCACCATTGAGGTCGAACGCTCGTTGAGGGTCCTCGATGGAGCGATCCTGGTGCTTTGCTCGGTCGGCGGGGTTCAATCTCAGACGATAACCGTTGACCGGCAGCTCAGGCGCTATCAGGTTCCTTCGATCGCCTTCATCAATAAGCTCGACCGGGTCGGCGCCGACCCTTTTAAAGTCAAGAACCAGCTCCGCGATAAGCTCGGGCACAATGCCGTTCTCATGCAGATTCCGATCGGACTCGAGGACAAACATGAGGGCATTGTCGACCTCGTTGCGATGAAAGCCATCTATTTCGACGGAACGCAGGGCGACATCGTAAGGATAGAGGAGATACCGGCAGAGCTCAAGCCCGAAGCCGAAAAAAGACGCGCTGAACTGCTCGACGCCGCGTCTCTTTATTCCGATGAGCTGATGGAAGCCGTCCTGGGAGGTCGCGAGACCGAGGAACAGATCACCGAGGCGGTGCGGAAAGGCACTATTTCCAGAGACCTGATTCCTGTTTTTATGGGCTCCGCCTACAAGAACAAAGGCGTCCAGCCGCTGCTCGATGCGGTGGTCCGTTATCTTCCCAATCCCGCCGAAGTCGAGAACTATGCCTTTGACCTCGATCATAGCGAGAGACAAATCAAGCTGAGCTCGGACCCAAAAGCGGGTGCTGTAGCTCTGGCCTTCAAGCTCGAGGACGGTCCCTACGGTCAGCTGACATACATCCGGGTTTATCAGGGAGAAATTAAGAAAGGAGAGGAGCTTTTCAACACCCGGTCACGGCAAAAACTCAGGGTGGGCCGGCTCGTCCGGATGCATGCTGACAGCATGGCCGATATCGATGAGGCGGAAAGCGGTGATATCGCCGCCCTCTTTGGAGTGGACTGCCAATCGGGTGACACTTTCGTCAAGACGGGGTTGAACTTAGCCATGTCCGCGATCTATGTGCCCGACCCCGTGATTTCTCTCGCTGTCTTGCCGGCGAGCACAAAATCCGCTGATAACCTGGCCAAAGCGCTCAAGCGCTTCACCAAGGAAGACCCCACCTTCCGGACGTATGTCGACCCAGAGTCCAAACAGACCGTCATCCAAGGCATGGGAGAGCTTCATCTGGATGTCTATGTTGAGCGGATGAAGCGCGAGTACAAAGTGGAGGTGGAAACCGGCATGCCCGAGGTCGCTTATCGCGAGTCCATCTCGGTCCGGGCCGATTTTGATTACACCCATAAAAAGCAGACCGGCGGCGCCGGCCAGTTTGGCCGTGTCATAGGCGCCATCGAGCCCCTGCCGGAGAAAGCATACGAGTTCGTGAACGAAGTCAAGGGCGGAAGAATCCCCCGGGAATTCATCCCCGCCTGCGATAAGGGATTCCGCGCCGCACTGAGAAAGGGCAAAATCATTGGCTTCCCGATCACGGGAGTGAAGGTGACATTGACGGACGGCTCGTCGCATGCCGTCGATTCTTCCGACATGGCCTTTCAGGCGGCCGCCCAGGGAGCTTTCCGGCAGGCCTATGCCAGGGCCAAACCACAGATCCTTGAGCCGATCATGAGGCTCTCTGTTGAAAGCCCGGTGGAATTTGTCGGCAGCATTTTCGGCAGTATCAACCAGAGGCGCGGGTTGATCGTTAGCTCCGTGGAAGACGGGATCTTTGCCCGGGTGGACGCCGAAGTCCCGCTGAGCGAGATGTTCGGATACTCGAGCATGCTCCGGTCGATGACCCAGGGCAAGGCCGAATTCACCATGGAATTCCAGAAATACGCCAGAGTTCCCGCCCAAGTCGCGGAGAAGTTGATCGCCGAGCACGAGGAAAAAATTAAAAAAGAACAGGCGAAATAAACAAAGGAGTTCGGATTATGCTCAGAGAAGAACTCATCAAGAGAAGCCCTTTGAGAATTCTCGAGACATCTATCCACGGCGGGCTGGGAAAGGGCAATATCGGTGTCCTGGCTTCGCGAAAGGGAGTGGGAAAAACGGCCTGCCTCGTCCATATCTCCACGGACAAATTATTCCAGCAAAAGCCCGTCATCCATGTCTCCTACTCGAGTCGCGTGGACTATATCATCAACTGGTATGAGGATATCTTCAGGGAGATCGCCAAGGGCTTGAACCTGGAATCGATCGCCGATATCCATGATGAGATCATCAAGAATCGGGTGATCATGAACTTCAATCAAGAAGGGACCAAAACTGAGCAGGTCCTGCGGAGCCTTGAAGCCATGATTCAATTCGGCAAGTTCGCCGCCGAAACGATCATTGTCGATGGCTACAATTTTGTCCAATCGTCGCCCGAGGACATAAAGAAATTCAAAGGCTTCGCCGCCAAGATGGGTCTTGAAGTCTGGTTCAGCGCTTCGCTCAAAGGAAATGAACCTTTATTAGACGACCAGGGCCTTCCCCATGAGCTGAAGCATTATCTGGACTCGATCGACGTCTTGATCACACTTCGTTCCGTGGAAAACCTCGTCCAGTTGCGCCTGGTCAAGGACCATGATTACCCATCTCCGGGCGAACTCAGGCTCGGTCTCGACCCCGCCACTCTTCTTATCGCCGCACCCTAAGGAGCAGAAAATGGCCTGGGATTTCTTTATCGTTGGCGCCGA
>CAZOKP010000036.1:0-13961 GCA_964580435.1 uncultured Eubacteriales bacterium | reverse complement strand
GTTGACCGGCGGGGCCGAACCTCAGACCCCGATATCTATGCGGCCGGCGATTGCGCCATGGTCTACAACAGGCTTCTGGGCCGGAATGTCTATTTCCCCCTCGGCTCCACGGCGAACAAGATGGGGCGGATCGCGGGAATGAACATGGCCGGAGAAAATGTCCTGTTCCCGGGAATCGTGGGCACTCAGATCATGAAATTCTTTGAGTTATCCATTGCCAGAACGGGGTTGAGTCTTGATGAGGCCCAAAAAGAGGGGATCAAAGCCCGGGCTTATTCAGCCGCTCGGCCGGATAAAGCGAACTATTACCCGGGAGCCTCGCTGGCTGAAGTCGAGATCATCGCCGAAGAAGGAACGGGAAGAATCATTGGAGCTGCGGCCGTCTGCGAAGGAAACGCGGCCCAGTTTATCGACCCCGCCGCTGTGGCTGTCTTCACGGGAATGGCGGTAGGGGATATGGGCTGGTTTGATTCCGCTTATGCCCCTCCCTATGCCCCGGTCTGGAATGCCTTGATTTCCGCAGCCCTCAAAAGCTTATCGTGAACATCGTGAGGCATTAGATATAATAGAGACACAGATAGAGAAACAAACAGGCTCATGAAAACGATATGGCCTGTCCTATTTTGCACCATTGCCGGGCTTGGCATCCTCTTATTTTCTGCTCATGCCGGATGTGTCCTGTCTTCCGATGAAAAGAATGTTCCTGAAGCCAAGTATCTCAAAATCTTAAAGCAGATTTATGACGAGGTGAAAGAGCTCGGGCCATACCCGGGCGAGGACTTTATCCGAAGAGAATTCTTTATCGGGAATGAGGACGACGACGATACAAACAAGAATCAGCATGTCGTTGTCTTGATCCAGACCATCGACGGTCGGGAAAAAATGCGGATCCAAGTGACCGCCATGGAGCCCACTAAAGAAAATCCTCAAGTCAAATATGCCACAGGGTCGAAAAGCATATTGTGCCAAGCTGCAGCGAATGTTATGAAAATTCAGACCTCAGATTACGACGAGCGTGAACTCGAGAGATTGGCCGCCGAGATTCTGCGCGCCATCCTGGGCAAGAAGAAGTTGCTCAAATTGGCTCATTCATAGCGTCAAGCTCCGCCGCCAAAGCACGAAGCGAAGGCGCTACCTCAACCAAATACGGCGGTGCCTGTTCCAGGCTTCGCAGCGTTAGCGGCAGGCTCGCCATCTCTTCATGGGCGTGGCGCCGACTGATTTCGAGAGGAGGAGCGATCAGTCGTTTTCCCTTGCTCATAACCTGCTGGAGAAGAGCGCAGCCCTCGTGCAGATCTTCCATCAGCGCAAGAACATCGCCGCGCATCAGGCCCTTCCCGCCATATTGCCGGTACACCTGCTTGCGGCCCGGCCAGGTCGCTTTGCCCTCCGAGCGCTTCCGCCGCGGCTTCCCGGCGTACTCTTGAAGCTTGTAAGCGCAGTCCAGATAGGGCGCATCAGAAGAGGTATCCATGCGCGTTCCAACACCATAGCCGTCGATGGGGGCACCGGCTCGCATGAGGCGTTCGAGCTCATATTCATCGAGATTGCCGCTGGCGAAGATTTTCACGTCCTCAAGGCCGGCACGATCGAGGATAGCACGCACCTTGCGCGCATGGCTGTCCAGGTCGCCGCTGTCGATGCGCACCGCGCGAAGGTGCACCCCCGAAGACTTTAAGTGCGGCAGGAGAGCCACGATTTTTTCCGCACCCGCTTCGGTATCATATGTATCGATTGGAAGCATGGCGCCTTGCGGATAGCTCTGCAGAAAATTTTCGAAGGAGATCCCCTCATCATCGAAGGCCTGGATATAGGAGTGCGCCATGGTGCCATAACTTGGAATGCCGAACTCCCGCTCGGCCAAAACTGTGGAACTCCCATCAAACCCCACAAGATAGCTCGCCCGCGCCGCCAAGAGCCCGGCCTCAGAGCCGTGGGAGCGGCGCAACCCGAAATCCACAAGCAGCGAGCCGGGCGCGGCCAAGACCATGCGTGCAGCCTTAGAAGCGATCAGCGTTTGAAAATGGAGCAGGTTGATCAAGCGGGTTTCCGCAAGTTGCGCCAGCGGCAGCGGCGCGACAACCCGAAGAATCGGTTCGTCTTGAAAAAACACCGTGCCCTCGGGCATTGCCTCCACATCACCGGCAAAGCGCACAGTTTCAAGATAATCGAGAAGTCTCCTCTTGAACCGTCCGGTGGAATCGAGCCAATCTATTTCGTCCTGAGTGAAGCAGAGATGTTCGAGAAACTCGAGCGCCTGCTCCAGGCCTGCGGCAATAAGAAAATTTCGCCCTGGGGGCAGCCGACGAACAAAGAATTCGAATACAGCCGGCTCTTCGAGGCCGTGGTCGAGATAGCTTTGCGCCATCGTGAGCTGATAAAGGTCGGTCAGCAGCGAGCTGGATTGAACCGGCATTAAGATCCCCTAAGAAACTCGCCGAAAAACGGCCCCATGGCCCCGCATTTTTTGGATCGCTTTGGCCCCGTCATCGGGACGGAAGTTGACCGCGCGGATAGCATCCCTGAGAACAAAGACCTCAAAACCCTGGCGGCGTGCGTCCAGAACCGTATTTAGGACGCAATAATCAGTGGCTAAGCCGCCGATCCATAGGCGCCTCACCTTGAGTTTTCTCAGTTTTTCGGACAGGTCCGTTCCTTGAAAACCTGAATAAGCATCTTGCTCGGGCTTATCGGCCTTGGAAATGACGTACACGTCCGCAGGTAGCTGTAACTCAGACGCAAAGGCTGCCCCTCGGGTTCCGGCCAGGCAATGCGGCGGCCAAATTCCACCCTGGGCCTTGAACGATCTGTGATTGGACGGATGCCAGTCGCGCGTGGCAAACACCGGCAAGTCGCGCTCCGTGAACAAGCGGATGTACCGATTAAGCACCGGAATGATGGCATCGCCATCAGGCACGGCCAAGCTGCCGCCGGGCAAGAAATCGTTTTGGACATCCACGATAATCAGGGCATCGCCGGGTTGAGGGAGAGCATGATGTTCTGGAGAATCCTTCATCGCCATGCCTCACAGGTTTGTCTGTTCAGCCGAAAACATACAGCTATCCTGCAATCGTTGTCAATCACAGCAAACTTCATTTCTCCGTTAGAGCCTGGGAAGATAGTCTGGCAGAGCTTAGGAAGATAAAGATGGGGACCTCCAGGGGTTGAGAGATGAACACCTTTGAGATAAAATCCCGCTATGGCCGAAAATTGGTCTTGGAAACGCGGCCACGGCGGAGGATCGGAATGAATAACCCAACAATCGCCGGAGCGGGAATCTGCTGCCTTGACCATATTCTGGTCGCTCCCCAGATCCCCTGGGGTGACACCGCCCAGCTTGAAGACTACCGCACTCAAGGCGGAGGGCTTGTCGGCACAGCCCTTGTTGCCTGCAGCCGGCTGGGCGCGCAATGCCGGATGTTCAGCTTTCTCGGAGATGATGAGGTCGGAGACCACATCGCAGCGGGACTCGTTGCGGAAGGCATAAGCGTGGCAGGGATTGCCAGGATCTGTGGAGGCGCCAGCCCGTTTAGCTTTATTCATGTCGACAGTAGATCCGGAGAGAGGACAATTTTCCACCGCGCGGCATCGGCCACGGAAAATGTCGCCCTCCCAGATCTCACCTGGATTTCCCGGTGCAACGCGCTCCTTGTCGACGATTACTACCCCAAGCTCGCTCTGGCCGCCGCTCGGACTGCGCAGAAAAAAGGAATTCCCGTGGTCGCGGATGTCACAATGATCTCCCAGAAGAATTTGGAGTTTTTCCGCAATATCTCAATCCTGATAGCCCCACGCAAGTTCGCCGCCCAAATCGGATATGCTGACGACTTGCCCGGGGCCCTTGACGCTATTCATGGGCTTGGACCAAAAATCGCCCTGATCACCCTCGGCGCAGAAGGATGGGTCTCCTCCACACCGGAGGGCAAGAGCAAGGGAGAGGCATTCAAGGTTGAAGTCGCCGATACGACCGGCGCGGGCGACGCTTTCCACGGCGCCTTTGCCTTTGGCCTCACCCGTGGATGGGGGATCGAACGATGCGCGGAGTTCGCATCCGCAGTGGCTGCGATAAAGTGTTCAAAGCCCGGCGGCAGAACCGGACTTCCCTCCCTTTCGCAGGCCATCGTTTTTTTGAAAAGAAAAGGCCGGCTGGACTGGAGGGACTTTGATATTTAACTTGTATTATTTCGTCATTTCGTGTATAGTACTTTCTAAGACATCTGGTAGGAAGTAGTCAAAACGAATTATTCTTCGTGACTGAACGATAGTTTCATCTGACGATTATCCCCTCATGTTTTAATCCAATATTATAAAGGTAGCCTATGTATTTTAACGAATTAAAACTCGACCCCAAACTTCTTCGTGGAATCAAGGACAGGGGTTACACAGAACTGACCGCCGTCCAGGAAAAAACCCTGGGCATAACTCTCCAGGGAGGTGACGTGGCCGTCCAATCTCAGACCGGGACGGGCAAAACCGCCGCGTTCTTGATCACGCTGTTTGAGCGCATGCTGCAGGAGGGCCCCTCAGCCCAAAAAAAGGCTCTGGTTATTGTCCCGACGCGGGAACTGGCCGTCCAGATTGAAGGCGAAGCGCGGCTCTTGAACCACTATCTAGGATTCAGAATCGGCAGCTTTTTTGGAGGTGTCGGATACGCCGCTCAGCTTGCTGCATTAAAAAAAGTGGTGAACATCATCATCGGCACTCCGGGACGACTTCTGGATTTCAGCGAGAAAGGTCACTTAAGATTGAAAGAGGTCGGATTTCTCGTGATCGACGAGGCCGACCGGCTGTTTGATATGGGATTTCTTCCGGACATCCGGAAACTGATTCGCCGGCTTCCAGACCGCAGTCATCGGCAGACCATGCTGTTCAGCGCAACGCTGAACCGCGTGTCCAGGAGAATTGCCGGCGAACACCTGGACCAGCCCACTTTCATCGAGGTGACGCCCGAACAGCTGACCGTGGACACAATCACCCAGGAACTTTATCAAGTCAAGAGTCACATCAAACTGAATCTTCTGCTGGGCATCCTCCAAAAAAATGGCCCCCGCAACGCCCTGATCTTCACCAACATGCGGCATGTCGCTTTCCGCCTGGCCAAAAAGCTCCAGATCAATGGCTTCCGCTGTCGGCATCTCACCGGAGACCTCCCTCAAAGCGCGCGGCTCCAAGTCATCAATGATTTTACGGCGGGGAAGTTTCCTTTTCTGGTGGCTACAGACGTTGCGGCGCGGGGTCTGCATATCGACGGCCTGGAAATGGTCATCAACTTTGACCTTCCTCAAGACCGTGAGAATTATGTGCACAGGATCGGGAGAACGGCGCGCGCCGGGAATTCTGGCAAGGCTATTTCATTGGCCAGCGAAGGAACGGCTGAGCATCTTGATGCAATCGAGTCGTTTATCGGAATGAAGATCCCAGTTCAGTCTGCGAGCACTGACCTTTTTGCCACAGATAAGAGCCTTGAATATGAGCCCGGAGAAAGAAAGCGAAGAACATGGAGACAAAAGCCTCGCTCTTCAGGCGGCAATTAGAGGGGGCCGCCTAAAAAGGCAACACGCTGTCCGTGCTTGTGCTGCTTCTTAAGTAAACGACGATAACTCTCGAGATCATATAGATAATCCCGCCGGCGAGCACGAAGCTGTAAATTGTGAGAAAGACCGTGTAAGAGAGGGCTTTTTTCTGAGAGATGTCCAGCGGGAACAAAAGGTCCGTCAACGTTTTCCCGAACATGATGATGATCATGGCAATTCCGATAGCCGACCGGTAGAAGTATTCCTTGGCATTGACCATGCTTGTCGAATCCAGGACCAGGAGAGGATAGAGCAGCCAGGCGATGACCGCCCAGACCACGATGAACAGCCCGATTCCCCTCCATCGCTTGAGCGGCTGGGGATTTCTTTTTTCCATTCTTGAGATTCCATTCTGCTCTTATTTTATGGCAGACGCAACCCTTCCCAAGTATTTTGATCTTCTGCTGACAAAGCGGGTCTGAAACCCGAGCGCGCTTTAGTCCTTAAGGCGGACAAAGACGGTCGTCTGCCCGGACTCCTCCTGAAACTTGAGCTCGAACAGATTAGGGTAGGATTTAATGAGCTGGGACAATTGTTTGAAGCCGTAGGTCCGAGGATCAAACCCGGGGTCTACCTGGCGCAGGTAAAACCCGATCGTTCCCAGGTTGGCCCAGCCATCTTCCTGCACGGCCATGTCGAACGCACCTCTGATAAGGGGAACGGGATCGAACTTCTTGGATTTATCTTCTCCTTCGGCCTCGTTTTTGCCCCCTCTCGTTATCATCTTTTTTTCGCCGACACGAACGCCTTCGCGGCCACGGACTTCCAAAACGAGGTTTTCAGTATAGATGAAGACATTGCAGGCGTTGATAAAAGCTTTGGGCGTCCTGCGCTTGCCGATGCCCATGACAAAAAACCCCATTTCCCTGATTCTTGTCGCTAGGCGCGTGTAGTCGCTGTCGCTGGAGACGATGCAGAAGCCGTCAACGAGATGGCCGTGCAGAATATCCATGGCGTCGATGATCAAGGCGCTGTCTGTCGCATTCTTTCCCACCGTGTACCGGAACTGTTGAATCGGCTGGATGGCATTGTCGTGGAGGGCATGTTTCCACCCGGACATATTGACGGTCGTCCAGTCGCCGTAGATCCGCCGGATGGTGATCAGGCCGTACTTGCCGGCCTCGGCCAGAATTTTCCCGGTCAGGGATGGCTGGGCATTGTCTCCATCTATCAAAAGAGCGATATTTTTCCTCTTGTCTTCGAGAAATTGTTCGACCATGGGGAACCTCCCAGCGGAATATTTTTAATATGCAAATATATCTTACACGCTCCCGCTCGCATTTTCAAAGAATTCTTGAAAAGGTCAATAAATTGACAGAGTCCTTTTCCCTGAGATAATGTAAAATCAGATCAAGAGGAAAACATGGCCAGCGAATCAAAGAAGCAGAATTGTCAGGTCCTTGTCATCGGCTCGGGCCCTGGCGGCTATCTGGCTGCCATCCGATTGGCTCAGTTGAAGAAGGACGTTATTCTTCTCGAACAGAAGAAAACCCTGGGAGGAGTCTGTCTCAACGAAGGGTGCATCCCGAGCAAAGCTCTTATCCACGCGGCTGATTTCATCGCGGAAGCACAGGGCGCGGCCGCGATGGGCATCCAAATTCAGACTCTTTCCATAGATTTCAAAGCACTTATTGAATGGAAAAACCAGATCGTCAGACGGCTCACCCAAGGTGTCAAACTTCTTGTAGAAAAGAATGGCGCCCGTGTCGTGAATGGAACCGGAAGATTCCTTTCTGAAAGAACGGCCCAAATCAGCGCTGGAGACCTGAAGACAACGATTGAATTCGAACAGGCAATAATAGCCACAGGCTCCTCTCCCATGAGCTTGAAGAATTTTCCGTTTGACGGAGAGCATATCATAGGTTCCAGCGAAGCTCTTTCCCTGGGGAGGATTCCTAAGAGCCTAGCCGTCATCGGCGCCGGATATATCGGACTGGAGCTGGGGACGGTCTTCAGGAAATTCGGGTCCGAGGTTATGTTCGTTGAAGCAAAGCCTTCTTTGGTCTCCGATATCGATAGGGAAGTCGGAGAAGCCTTGGCTGCCCGCCTTAAACAACTGGGCATATCGCTTTTCCTAGACCATGTTGCAGAATCGTTCACGCCGACGGACCCGTACCGCCTCACAATAAAAGATTCTCAGGGAAAAACAAAAGAGATTGCTGCTGAAAAGATTCTCGTCTGCATAGGCAGAATTCCCGCGACTCGAGACCTTGGGCTCGAAAGGATCGGAATCGACCTGGATGGGAAAGGATTTATAAGGGTCAATCCAAGCCTGGAGACAAACATTCGAGGAATATATGCCCTAGGAGATGTCATCGGAGGGCCGCTTTTAGCCCATAAAGCTTATCGTCAGGCCAAGATCGTGGCAGCAATCATTGCCGGGGAACAATCCGCTTTCGATAACGTGGTGGTACCTGCCGCAATTTACACCGACCCCGAAATCGCCTGGGCCGGCCTTTCCGAAAAAGAGGCCAAAGAAAAGGGGCTAGAAATAATCACTGGAATGTTCCCTTTCCGGGCATCGGGACGAGCCCTGACGCTGAACGCGCCCGAGGGATTTGTCAAGACGATCGCCGATGCAAAAACCCAGTTGATCAAGGGCGTCGTCATGGTCGGACACGGGGTCTCTGAACTGATCTCGGAAGCAGCCCTGGCCCTGGAAATGGGCGCTTTTCTCGAAGACCTCCACGCCACGATTCATCCCCACCCGACGCTTTCCGAAGCTCTCTTAGAATCCGTGGATGCTGCGCTTGGTCAGGCGATTCATATTCTAAAGCTTTAGGGGATTCCCCGTATCGGATGGACCTGGCTATTTCTTGGATGATGGGAGGCTTATTTTGGTCTCAAGTAGGCGCGGTTCTTAGCGTCCTCGACCATCTTTTTCCAGTATTTTGCCAGGAATGGCGGGTCTTTCATGCTGTCCAGGACATAAGAGCGGTCAGCTCGCGAAAGGTCCAAAACAGCAGTAATCATCTCCTCGGCATAGAATCCTGCTTCTGCCAGCGGGATGCCGTTGGGTTCACGGATGAACGACCACCCGCTTGAGGTCTGCTTTCCGTCTGGGGATTCACCGATCGTATTCGCCACGCAGTGGAATATCTTGGAGTTCGGCCCGACAGGCTGCTGGGCGCGCCCTGAAATCCGCTTCCAGGCGACCGCTTCGACCTCGTCCGAACTACAAGAGGGGTGGAACAGGATCTGAGCGCCGGCCATAGCCGGAATGCGATATAGCTCGGGATGCCGGCCATCCCGGCAGATGACCAAGGTGCAGAGAATGCCATCGATCTTGAAAAGCGAAAGTTTATTGCCGCCGCGGCAATATTTTTTCTCGTGGCGCCCGGCCATATGGACCTTAGCATATTCGTGGACTACCGAGCCGTTCGGGTCAATGACATGAGCCAAGTTCAAGAAACGGTCGGATATCTTCTGGATGGTGCCAGAAATGACCCATATCTTGTTCTCGGCGGCAGCCCGACATGTTCGAGCCAGAGTTTCTTGGACTTTCTTCTGATCGAGCTTCACAACGTAAGGGAAGTAATAGCTGGTCAAATTAGCTTCAGGGAACAGGACGACGCGACTGCCATTTTCCGCCGCCTGCCGGATATACTGAAGAGTCTTGGACAGGTTGAATTCCAAGGACTTGGCCCAGTGCATCTGGACACAGGACACCTGCAGGGTTTTCGCAGCCATTGCACTCCCTTATATACCTTGCGGCCTATTTGAGATATCCGAGGCTCTTCAGCTGCTCAAGCGTTTCCGGAGAAGCTTTCTTCTTGCAGGGCGTGATTTTGGCTTGGGGGTATTTTCTTTCCCACTCCTTCAGGAATCTTTCCATTATCGCAGCGACTTCCGGCTTTTGCTTGATCAGGTCCGTCCGTTTTCCGTTCTGCCTCCTGTAGCGGCTCTGAAGCTCACGCGGGTTTACTCCGGGGTATTTGTCCCTGTTTTCAATATAAATTAAGTTTTTCGAATAGACGGCCACTTTATTGTTATTATTCGACCTCGTTTCTGCGACAAAGTACTCCGGCAGGTTTATAGTGTCCCTGGTTCCGTTGATCAAAGGCAGGAGAGATTTTCCGGCAATATGCGAAGGCCTTTTGGAAATCTTAACGTAATCCAGAATTGTCGGCATCAGGTCAATCAGTCTCACTTCTTGCTCTATCATTCGCGGTTGCTTGCCGCCCGCCGGGTGATAGAAGATCAAGGGAACCCTGACCTGGGAGTCGTAAAGCAGATACCCGTGCCATCTTGAATCAGGCAGGCTGGGGTGGTCATAAAGACCTTCGCCATGATCGGAGGAGATGATAAAGAGCGTGTTTTCGCAGCCCGGCTTCGAGAGCAATGTCTGAACAAATAGGCCAATCTCGTAGGAAACCTGGCGGACCTTGAGGTAATACGACCTTTCTTCGTCCCGCTTGTACTCTTCGAACATCGAGCGAAACTCCGGGCTTGGTTCTGGATACATCCTGGTATGGGTTTCCATCAGGTGAAGGAACAAGAAAAAGGGTCTGTGCGAATCCGCACCAAGGATATGCGTCGCGATTCTGAATACCTCGGGAGCCGCTTTCAATTGTGTCGTCGCCGAATACTTTATTTGCCCGGGCTTAGCATCCATCCCTTCCCAGACAATGTCACTTTCCACATAGTGATCGAAACCCTGGTCGAAATTATAAACCTTGTTCATGTTCGGATTTGCAGTTATCCCGACCGTCAGGTAGCCTTTGGACTTCAAGACCTCCGCAAGCGTCGTAAACCGGTCGTTAAGAATTTCGCATGCTTTCGTATATAAGCCCAACGTCCTCGGATAAAGCGAGGTGAGGATAGAACCTACGGAAGGACGCGTCCAGCTGCACTGAGACATGGCGTTCTTGAAGAGAACGCCCTCCCTGGCCATCCTGTCGATTTCAGGCGAAATGTCATCCCGAAAACCGTAACAGCCCAACTTGTCCGGCCGGAGAGCGTCGACGAGAATTAGGACGACATTCGGCCTGTTTTTGTCATTGGCCGAATCAGAAGAGAATGAACAGGCCGAAGTCAAAGCCGCCGCTAGGAACAAGGCTATTGTAGCGAGGTAGGGCCGATATCCTTGCCGCCTCAAGCCATTCTTATGTTTCATCTTGTCTTCTATATTGTTGCTAGCGAATTGCTTTTAATTATACCAAAAAATCAGCCTTTCTGAATACCGCAGTCGTTGACGCGTTTATCTTCGTATGATATATATGACCATCATATCCAGGCAGAAAATGGCATGATAGGAAGGATTGTCTCTCATTATAAGATTGAAAGTCTCATAGGCTCGGGAGGCATGGGGGTTGTCTACCGCGCTATCGATACCCGACTAAACAGGCCGATCGCGATCAAATTCATCAAACCCGAGTTCACCGCGAACCCCGACCGCGTCCGGCGGTTCTTCCAGGAAGCCCGCTCTGCCGCAGCCGTCAACCATCATGCTATCGCCCAGATCTATGATGTCGGAGAATTCGACGGAATGACCTACATCGTCATGGAATACGTCCAGGGGCAGACCGTCCATGAGTTGATTATGAAACAGGAGCTGGACCTCTTGGGGTCGATCGAGATAGCCCTGCAGGTCGCCGAAGGCCTGGGCGTTGCCCATAAAGCCAATATCGTTCACCGGGATATCAAATCGGATAATATCATGGTCACCAGGGACGGATACGCCAAAATTCTGGACTTCGGGCTGGCCAAGCTGCTGGACCAGCCGATGGATACAACCGAGATCAAAACTCCCGGGGACTTCACCCAGACGGAAACCATGATGAAAACCATAGCTGGGGCCATCGTCGGAACGACCGCCTATATGAACCCGGAACAAGCTCGGGGACGGCCGGTGAGCCAAGCCTCTGATGTCTTTTCCCTGGGAATAGTCATTTATGAAATGGTCACAGGTCATCTTCCCTTCAAGGGGAACACTCCCATCGATACAATGCACGCCATCGTCTTTGATGAAGTCCAACCGGTGACGGCTCTGCGAAAAAACCTGCCGCCCGAGCTTCAAAGGATCCTCAACAGTTGCCTCCGGAAGAATCCCAAGGGCCGCTACCCGGACGCAAATCATCTTGCGGAGGACCTGAAGCGGCTGAAAAGGGAGATAGAATCCGGAGTTCAGACGTCCTCATTTCGCCGTCTGGGACTAAAAGGAATTATAGATCGGCTGAAAACAGCGATGCCTTTCGGCCTCCCAGGCGTGGCTCTTGCAGCAGTAGTGTTGATTCTGGTCTTCCTGCTCATATTTTCAAGGATCAACTTGACAGTGCTCATTTCTCAGTCGATATGGATCGTATTGCTGGGCTTCCTCGTTTATCGACGTATCAGGAACAGGAAAGCCCGGATGTTGAATCGATTGGTGGCCAAGGTCTCCAAATTTCCGAATGTTAAGGCCGTCATCATAAGAGAAGACCGGGTCACAGTGGTTGTTGAAAAGGCCCAAGCCAGTATCTATATTCATGTCAACAGCCTCATAGAAGAGGTCAACAAAAAACTGTATTTTGGCAAGCCGGTGACCGCAGCGATTCGCGACGACCTGACCGGCGAAGAATTTCAGCGGATGATACGAGAGCCGGGCGTCAGTTATATCAGCGAAGATGTCGTCCTTGAAGCGCCTCGGAAACCGAGTTGAAGGAAGGCGGTTTTCAAGAAAAAGTATTATAATGGAAGGGAAGGAGAAGAATCATGACAGATCAAGAAAAGAAGGAGAAGACCCGGACCGAAGAGTTCAAACTGAGCGGCAGCGATATCATCAACAAGATCAAAGAATTGATCCACGAGGGCAACATACGCAAGATCATTCTCAAAGATGAAGAGGGCAAAACATTCCTGGAAATCCCCTTATCCATCGGCCTCGTGGGAGCTCTTGTCGCCCCAGTTTGGGCGGCCATCGGCGCCATCGCCGCCCTCGTTTCCAAGCTGACCATTGTGGTGGTGAGGGTCGACACTTCGAAATAAGCGCATCTCCAAAATAGCGTTTTCCCTTTTAGCACCGATTATCAGAATTAGGCGGGTTTAAGTAAGTTTTGTGACATATTTGTGACACGGGGAGAGGTCTGCCCAACGTGGCTCAGGTGGTTCTCAGCTATCAGACGGGTCACCATTCCGTCACCGATTTAGCGGCCGGCTTCGTGGGCCTGCTTTCTGCGGCCATCTACATGTTCGACGATGAATATTTTGAGATTGGGGATTTCGATATGGTGATAGTAAATCACCCCTAATATCATCTCAAAGAGCGATTTACTCGTTTATTTGATTACACTTAAGATTATGGTCTCTAAGTATAGGAGCAAAATAGTAAGAGGAGAGAAAGTTGATTATCATCCAAATCAAAAGCAATTTTCACTCCGGCGAAGAGGAGGTTATCATGAAACATTTCTTAGTTTTGTTCTTGTGTGCAGGATTGCTTTTCTTTGCAGGGTGTAAAAATCTCACTACCCCGACAGACCCAGAGCCGACTACGCCCGCCTGCCAGAAGAACAATACAGCCACGATCACGTTTGAGAATAAATCGGTTAATAATTACACGTATGATGTTATTTGGGACGGATCACGGTTGACGACCCTTGCGCCGTGGACAACGAGCCAGGCCTTCACGGTATCTGCTGGCACACATACTCTTCATTTCATGAGATCAAATAGCTCTCAAGAAGCTTGCACGATGTCCTGGCCTTCCTTGGCGCAATGCAACTCATACACGTATTGGTGTTCGTACTGAGCGAAAGTAGGTAAACATGGGGGATCAGATGGCCCAGTTCCTAACGATAAGAGAATTGCCTGATCAGGACCACGACTGAACACAGAGAGAGGCATTAGGAATGGATGGGTGGGAAAAAGTATTTTTAATAATATTAAAGAGTACTGCTTTTAGTTTGATATGCACGCAGCAGATAGTGGCATATTGCATAACGGATTTGTGACACCGGGTCATGGTTTTAGTCTGATCACTTGACCGGCAGTCAAGAGGTCGCCGGTTCGATCCCGGTCAGCTCCACTATCTGTTTCCCCTCGTTTCCCCTGGTATTTGAACGATTCCCGGGTTTTCCTCTTTTAAGCTCTATTTATCCACATTGTAGCAAATGGAAAAGTAACATACGCGCCGGACTTACACGGGGGAGGGGTCTATCTTCCTCGAACGTTGCAGCAACGTGATAATGTCCGGTTCTAGCAAAATGAAAATGTCCGTTGTTTAGAGATGTCAACGACAGCTTGAGGGGCCCGGCGGGAGATTGCTGCTGCGAATCGCCGCCCGCCGGCCTGCTAAGGGTGACGACCTCGAAAGGGAGGTCCAAAACGCGAAAGATTCGCTGGGCGCGCCGGACGGCCGCTATGCGGAAATCCTGCCGGGCGGGCAGCTCGTCGTGCTCATGGAGAACAAGC
>CAZOKP010000035.1:2433-24422 GCA_964580435.1 uncultured Eubacteriales bacterium | reverse complement strand
TAGCAAAGGGGGTTATGATGAATCAAAACGTGGTTGTGCGGGGGCCAGGACATACTATACAGTTGACGTCCGACGACGGCTGGCGATATATTTTTATTATATGACAAGGGCTTAGATGGCTCTCAATAAAACTTCTTCCTTTTGGAGCATACCTCCTGCCGAGCTTTTTGGCCGGTTGGACTCTTCCGCGCTCGGTTTGAGCAGCGCCGAGGCTCAGCGCAGGCTTGAAATCTACGGTCCCAACCAGCTTAAGGGGCGCAAAAAAACGGCTGCGCTGGCCCTTTTCCTTTCTCAGTTTAAAAGTCCGATTATACTCATCCTTATCGGTGCCGTCATTCTATCCTTTTTCCTGCGAGATACCACGGATGCCATCATCATTTCAGTGATCATTCTCTTCAGCGGATTTCTCGGGTTCAAGCAGGAAAAAGGTGCCTTCGATACGGTCGAAAAACTTCAGGCCAAAGTCCAGGTCAAATCCACGGTGCTTCGCGATGGAACGGAGCACGAAATTTCTGTCGAGGAGCTCGTGTCCGGCGATGTTGTGATCTTTCATGGCGGAGGTATCATTCCTGCCGACTGCTTACTCCTCGAAGCGAAGGACCTCTTTATTGATGAGGCGGCTTTGACGGGGGAGACCTATCCGGTTGAAAAAACTCCCGGCCTCCTGCCGGCCGCAGCGGCGATGGCCCAGCTCACGAACGCCCTTTTCATGGGGACTCATGTTGTCAGCGGAACCGGCAAGGGGCTCGTCGTCCGCACCGGAAAAGAAACGGAATTTGGCAAGATTTCCGGACGCTTGAGAATCAGGCCTCCGGAAACAGAATTCGAGCACGGCGTGAGGCGGTTCGGCTATTTTCTCATGGAAGTGACTCTCATTCTGCTTCTGGCGATCTTTGCCTTTAATGTTTATTTTGCCAGGCCTGTATTAGATTCGTTCCTCTTCGCCCTAGCTCTGGCGGTCGGCCTGACTCCACAGCTTCTGCCGGCCATTATCGCTGTCAACCTGGCTTACGGGGCCAAAAAAATGGCCCAGCAGAAGGTCATTGTCAAGAGGCTTTCTTCCATCGAGAATTTTGGCAGCATGAATGTTCTTTGTTCGGACAAAACAGGCACTTTGACGGAAGGGAAAGTCCGCGTTCACTCTGCTCTCGGGATCGACGGAGAGGAAAAGGAAAAAGTCCTCTTCTATGCCTATCTCAACGCCTGTTTTGAAACGGGGTTCAAAAACCCGATTGATGAAGCCATCCGGGCTGACCGTTCTTTTGACCTGGGAGACTATAAAAAATTGGACGAAGTCCCGTACGATTTTCTCCGAAAAAGGCTCAGCATTCTTGTTTCCGGAGAGGGCCGGAATTTTATGGTCACCAAAGGCGCCCTGCTCAATGTCCTGTCCGTTTGCTCAGAGGCGGAAGCAGAAGAGGGCCGGTCTATTGTCATGAGCCTGGTCGAGGATCAAATTCACCGTCTGTATGAAGAATTCAGCTCCAAAGGATTTCGCCTTCTCGGAGTGGCCTTTCGCGATGTCGGCCGAGAGACGGCCATCACCAAGAACGATGAGACCGGCATGACGTTCCTGGGTTTTTTGGTGCTCCATGACCCGATCAAGCCGATGATTGCTGAAACGATTCGGGACCTCAAGGCGCAGGGAATTTCCCTTAAAATCATCACCGGAGATAGCGAGCTTGTGGCGGCTGAGGTCAGCCGGCATGTCGGCCTCAAGAGCTCGAGAATCATCACCGGCCCCGAAATGCGCCGTATGAGCAATGAAGCTTTGTTCCAGCAAGCCAAAGAAGTCGATGTCTTTGCCGCAATCGAGCCGAATCAGAAAGAGAGGATCATTTTAGCTCTAAAAAAGTCGGGGCATGTGGTCGGCTACTTAGGCGATGGGATCAACGATGCCACAGCCCTCCATGCTGCGGATGTGGGAATATCTGTGGACAGCGCTGTAGATGTGGCCAAGGAGGCGGCGGATATTGTTTTGCTCAAGAATGACCTCGGCGTTCTTCTCCAGGGAATTCGCGACGGCCGGCGGACCTTTGCCAACACCCTCAAATATGTCTTCATGGCCACGAGCGCCAATTTCGGCAACATGTTCAGCATGGCCGCGGCTTCCTTATTTCTGCCTTTCCTTCCTCTGCTGCCGAAGCAGATCCTCCTCACCAACCTCATGACGGATTTCCCGGAAATGACTATAGCTGGCGACGCGGTGGACAGTGAAATGGTGTCCCGGCCGAGGCGGTGGGATTTCGCCTTCATCCGGAATTTTATGCTTATTTTCGGTCCACTGAGCTCTCTCTTTGATTTCCTGACCTTCGGCATTCTTCTGCTCCTTCTCCGGGCGAATCAAGATCAGTTCAGGACCGGCTGGTTCATGGAATCCGTCGTTTCCGCATCCATCATCGTCCTCGTCATGAGGACGGCCAAGCCCTTTTTCCGCAGCCGTCCCGGTCGCGCCTTACTTATTACAACCCTCATTATCGCCGGGCTTGCTTTCTTGCTGCCCGCTCTGCCGTTCGCCCCGCTCTTCGGGTTTAAGATGGTCCCGCCCGTGTTCTTTCTGGCCATTGGCGTTATCGTCGTTTTATATATAACCCTGGCGGAGATTGCCAAGGCGATATTCTATAAAAAAGCAAGATTCTAGAATTCGGGGGACACGGAAGAAAGAGGATACGTACCAAATTCGAGAGAATTTGGAACATGTCCCCCGAATTTTCTCCCTTTATCAATCGCCTCAAATTTGCTATGATTGCGCTTCATGAACAGGAGAAGGCCTTTCAATTATGGAATTCTGGGCTTGTTCCTTGTTTTGTTTTTTCTCAACACCGTTTCCCACGATTATTTCTGCCGCGAAGAGCTCCACACCGTCTGCGGGCCGCTGCACTCATTCCTTAAGTCCTCCGAGCCCTCCGCGGCCGAAAACATCCTCGGGCTTCCTCCGTCTTTGCCTCTCCTCACCTGGAATCACGACCACATTCTCCGTCCTGATTTCATCAAGAACATTTTTCACCCGCCTGACTGATTTTTTCTCCATCCGCCGTCCGTCCCTGTGATTTCCTTTTCGGATTGGAGGTTCAGAATGAGAGACGTTGTGATTTTGGCGATTCTATTCCTGGTTTTGCTTCCCTTGCCTGGAAGCTGGGCCGGGACAGCCGATGATTTGACTCTGGAGCAGGCTATTGACCTGGCTCTCAGGCAAAACCCGGACATCCTGGCCGCGCAGAAAGAGTTGCTCGCTTCCCAGGGCCGGCGTCTGCAGATGCAGGCCATCCCCGAGCCTCAAATTGTTTTCAGCGACGAGGGAATCCCCTTCCGCTCCGGCAATAATACAAACAATGACAAAGAGATCAGCTTCGGGATCGAGCAGCCGTTCGAATTCCCGGGGAAGGTATCGCTGCGCGGGAAAATCGGCCAATTCGGCGAGAAGATCGCCGGATATGAGGTGGCCCGGGTTAAGCTCATCATTACGGCTAAAGTCAAAGAGGTCTACTATAAAGCCACTTTCAGCCGGAGGACTATTTCAGCCTTGGCCGAGACAGCCCGGCTCCTCGACGAATTCATCGCCAGCGCCACCACCAAATATCAATCCGGCGGTGGACCTTATCTCGATGTTCTGCGGGCCCGGGTCGAGAAGGCGAGGATCCAGAACCAGCTCATCGAAGCCCGGAAAGATTTTTCGCTGGACAAGGCCCGTTTGAACCTCCTCCTGGGAAGAAAAGGGGATGAGCCCGTAGAGCTCGTGACAGAATTGTCTTTCGCGCCCCTCCTCAAGGACCTTGCCGCCGTCAAGGAAGAAGCCAGGCTGAAGAGGCCGTCCGTCCAGATCGCCTCGCTCAAGGTCGACCAAGCTCAGGCTGGCCTGAAGCTGGCGCAGAAGAGCCGGCTCCCTGATTTTTCGGTCGGCCTCTATACCCCGAGTCTGAGAACCGGGTCCTGGGGTTTTTCCCTCGCCGTTTCTGTTCCCCTGTATTGGTGGAAAAGGCAGAGGGGAGAGATCCTTGAGTCTGAGGCCAGAAAAGAGATCGAGGAGATTTCCGCCGAGGCGGTCGGACGACGATTAATGACCAGGATCGAGGATGCCTATGCCACCGTGAAATCCTCGGAGGAGCAGGTCAAGATCTTCGAGCAGCAGCTTTTGGCCGAGGTCGAAGACCAGCTCAGGATGAGCATCACCCAGTACGAGTATGGAAAAACCGACGCTTTGAATATCCTGGATATCACCCGGACGCATCTCACGACGAAACTCGAATATCTGAAATCTCTTTATCTATATCTTGTCGCCTTGTCTGACCTCGAACAGGCGGGAGAGGAATATGAATAATCGAGGAGAATGGACATGAAAAAAAGACTATCCCTTCGTCTACTTTTGCTGGTCGCCCTGGTCTATTCTATGGCCGGATGCACGGCCAAAAAATCCGAAGAAGAAGTGCCTGGACCTCAGAACAGCGTTGCCCCTTCGGTCATCACTCTCAGTGAAGACGCAATGAAGATAGCCGGAATCCAAACTGAAAAGGCAGAGCTCAGACAGTTCCCGTTGAAGGTTTATGGGACGGGCGGCATAGATTTCAATCAGAAAAGGCTGATGAACCTCACTTCCCGCGTGGCGGGTCGGGTGGAAAACGTTTATGCCTACGTCGGAGACCGGGTAAAAGAGGGGGGTCTCCTTCTCTCCCTGTACAGCCCGGACTTCCTGACGTCCCAGGCCGAGTTCCTCCAGGTTGGGGAAAGGCTCAAAAGGTTCACCAGGGATAATCTTAAGGATGAAATTCCCGCAGCCGAATCGCTGCTCGATTCAGCCAAAAGGAAACTCATGCTGCTCGGGATGAAAGGAAGCGACCTCAAAGAGCTCGAGGAAACGCGCCAAATCAAGCCCCTTCTTCCTGTCAGCGCGCCTTTCTCCGGGACTATCATCGAAAGCCCGGTCGTCCTGGGAGACCAGATTGCCGAGGGCGCAGGACTCTTCAAGATCGCCGACCTTTCGGTTCTTTGGGCCCATGTTCATATTTATGAGAAAGACCTGGGCCTGGTCAAACAGGGCATGCCCGCCCTGATTAGAGTTCAAGCCTATCCTGACCAATCCTTCCAGGGGACCATGACCCTCTTGAATGACATCGTCGATGAGAAGACGCGCACAGTTATCGGACGGGTAGAAGTCCGGAACGCGCGCGGGTTGTTAAAGCCTGGGATGTATGCAGAAATAGAATTGATTCTGCCTTCCAGCGCCGAGGCTCTTCTCGTCCCGGAAGCCGCCGTCCAGGACCTTGAAGGCAAGAAGGTCGTTTTCATCCCGGCAGGGGAGCGGTCGTTCCGCTTCCAGGAGGTCGAGGTCGGCCAGAAATTCGACGGCTGGGTTGAGGTGGTGAAAGGCCTCTCGGCCGGTGACGCTTACGTGCGGGACGGGTTTCTTCTCAAGTCGGAATATTTGAAGAAGAACTTAGAGGTTGAATAATATGATCGAGAAACTTCTTGCCTTTTCTTTGCGGCAAAAGCTCCTTATCGGTGTCTGCGTCATTCTTGTTGCCGTACTGGGGATATTTTCTTTTCTGAGGCTTCCGATCGACGCCTGGCCGGACGTAACCAATATTCAGGTCGAGATCATCAGCTCCTCGCCCGGCCGCTCGCCCTTGGAAGTGGAAAAGTTCATTACTTTTCCGATCGAAGTGGGTCTCCGTGGACTTCCGGGTTTGGTCCAGTTGCGCTCGATTTCTAAGTTCGGGTTGTCGGTGATCACGGCTGTGTTTGAAGATGGTGTCGATATCTATTTTGCCCGGCAGCTCGTGCTCGAGCGGCTGATCGAAGCAAAAGAGAAAGTTCCGGAAGGGGTGGAAATCACCATGGGGCCTGTGGCCACGGCCATGGGCGAGATCTACCAGTATACTCTGGAAGGGAATGAGCCCGCTGATCCGGCAAAAGAGGTAGACTACCTCACGGAGCTTCGGACCATCCAGGATTGGGTCATCAGCCCGCTTCTTAAAACCGTGCCGGGCGTCAATGAAGTGAACTCTTTCGGAGGCTATATCAAGCAATATCATGTCCTTGTTGACCCGGATCGGCTGCGAAAATTCAACCTCACGCTTACGGATGTCGTCGAAGCCCTGAAGAAGAACAACCAGAATGTCGGAGGGAATGTCCTAGAGAGAGACTCGCAGCAGTTTCTCGTCCGCGGGCTCGGACTCCTCGAGAGCGTTGAGGATATCAAAAGCATTGTCCTCAAGGCCGAAGGGGGAACTCCGGTTTTTATCCGCGATGTCGGCGAAGCCCATATCGACACGGCCGTCCGCCAGGGAGCATCCATCAAGAACGGGGAGAGGGAAGCGGTCGGTGGTATTGTCATGATGCTTCGGGGCGCCAACAGCCGGGATGTCGTCCGGCTGATCGAGAACAAGGTTGGAGAGATCAATTCCAACCATGTCCTGCCCGAAAGTTTAAAAATCGTCCCGTTCTATGAACGGTCTGAAATTGTCAGCAAAAGCATCCACACCGTAACCGAATCGCTCCTGATTGGCGCCATCTTCGTCATCTTCGTGCTCTATCTTTTCCTGAGAAGTTTCCGGGGCTCTTTCATCGTGGTCCTGGCCCTGCCGATGGCGGCCCTCTTAACCTTCATCATCATGAAACAGACAGGCCTGACAGCCAACCTGATGTCCCTGGGCGGTCTGGCCATCTCGGTCGGGATGATCATTGATGCGACGATCATCCAGGTGGAAAACGTCCAGAGGCATCTTTCCGAGAGGGGAACTTCCAAGCACAAGCTTGCCACCGTTCTCAAGGCGGTCATAGAGGTAAGGAAGCCCAGCATTTTTGGAGAATTGATCATTGCTTTGACTTTTATTCCGATCATGACCCTCCAGGGCATCGAGGGAAAAATGTTCTCTCCTCTTGCCATCACCGTCTCCATCGCGCTTCTCTCGTCTCTCATCCTTTCGATCTTCGTCATCCCCGCGGTCTGCCTGACCGTCCTTAAGGCTGCGCCCGAGAAGAAAAGTTTCCTGATTCAGGGGGCAAAAAAAGCATATCTTCCGGTCTTACGCTGGTCATTAAAGCACAGGCTGATCATTCTCGCGGTGGCGTGCTTTCTTGTTATTGCCAGCATCATGATTGTTCCCAGGCTGGGAACAGAGTTTATCCCGATCATGGACGAAGGCGCCTTCGATATGGATATCCAACTTCAGCCAGGGATCTCTTTGGACAAGTCTCTCGAGATCAGCCGGGAAGTGGAGAAAACACTCAAGGAATTTCCCGAGCTTGAGACCATTGTCTCGAGGACGGGCCAGACGGGGATCGCGCTCGAGGCTCGAGGGGTTGAAAAAACGGGCTATGTGGGGTCGCTCAAGCCGCGCTCCGAATGGACATCGGCCAAAACCCGGGAGGAGTTAACCAACAAGATGCGCGAGTCCATGTCGGCCTTCCCGGGCATGGCCTTTACCTTCAGCCAGCCGATCGCCTGCCGCATCGATGAGCTAGTGGCCGGAACCCGGGCTCAAATTATCATCAAGATTTTCGGGGATGATCTCGAGGTCCTCAGGGACAAAGCCGATGAGGTCGCCAGGGTCATCTCTAAGATTCGAGGCGCGAGGGACCTCGTCCCGGAAAGGGTTTCCGGCCAGCCCTATATTGCGGTCGAAATCGACCGGAACAAAATTTCGCGCTATGGAATGAGCGTGAATGATGTCCAGATGATTATCGAAACGGCCATAGGGGGAAAGCCTGTTACTCAACTCTATGAAGGAGAAAAATATTTTGATGTCCTGGTCAGGTTTCCCGAAGAGCTGCGCAACTCCATCCAGGACCTTGAAAATGTCCTTGTCGATTCCCCTTTAGGCTACCGGATACCTTTGGGAAGCCTGGCCTCAGTCCGGGTTGTCGAAGGCCCTGTCCAGATCAGCCGGGAATACGGCAAGCGCCGGATCGGGATTGAATGCAACATCTCCGGTCGAGACATCGGAGGTTTCGTAGGCGAGGCTAAGCATAAAATCCAGGCCCAAGTGAAGCTGCCGTCCGGATATTACATCACCTGGGGCGGCCAGTTTGAGAACCAGCAGCGGGCGATGAAGAGGCTGATGATCATCGTCCCGATGACCATCGGGATCATCTTCTTCCTCCTGTTTATTACCTTCAATTCCATGAAGCTGGCGACTCTTGTCCTGCTCAATCTGCCGTTTGCCCTGATCGGCGGAGTCTTTTCTCTGTATCTGGCCGGGCTTTATCTTTCTGTGCCGGCCTCGGTCGGGTTCATTGCCCTATTCGGGATCGCCGTCTTGAACGGAGTCGTGCTTGTCTCTTACATCCATCAGATCTACCAGGACGGCCTGCCTCTTTCGGAGGCTATCATCAAAGGATGTGAGCGCCGGCTCAGACCGGTCCTGATGACGGCCTCCATCACCGTTTTAAGCCTCGTGCCGCTGCTTTTCGCTCAGGGCCCGGGCTCAGAGATCCAGCGGCCTTTGGCGGCTGTGGTCGTGGGCGGACTCGTGACGTCGACACTGTTGACGCTCCTGGTCCTTCCGGCGCTCTATAGCTGGTTTGAAGCCAAGAGAGAAGAAGTCGAAATTTAGGGAGACACAACATGAAGGAAATCAAGGCCATTATCAAGCCGGCAACCTTGGAAAATGTCCTGGTGGCCCTCGGACATATCGAGGGACTTCCCGGCATCACGATTTCCGAAGTCAAGGGTTTCGGAAAAACAAAAAAAGCCATTTTTAAAGAAAAACCTCTTAATGAGGTCCTTGAACACGAAAACAAAATCAAGCTGGAAATCGTCGTTCCCGATGAACTGGCAGAGTCTGTGATCAAGGCTATCGAAGAAAATGCAAGAACCGGGAGCATAGGAGACGGCAAAATATTCATCTCCGAAGTCCTCGACGTTGTGAAAATCAGAACGGGAGAGAGGGGACGCAGTGCGATTTGAGGGGGGCGGCTGATCTTTGGGGAAAGGGTCAAAAAAACAAAAGTCTTTTTTCTTGGAGTTGTCACGACAATGACAATTAAAACGAAAATATATTATTATTGGAATTGACTATCACTATGATACAAAGAGACGTTCTTCAAAAAAAATTCAGAATTTTCATCATCCTGTCTTTCTTCATTTTGTTGCTGGAAGTCGGCGGCGGGATTTTTACCAATAGCTTAGCGTTGCTGAGCGATGCCGGCCATGTTGTGATTGATTTATTGGCTTTAGTGCTAGCTTATTTTGCCATACAGCTTTCAAAAAAGCGCCCAACCGATAGATATAGTTTTGGATATTATAGGGCAGAGATTCTCACGGCGATTATCAACGGTATTGTGCTCATTTTTATCACCGTCTACATCTTTTATCAATCATATGTCAGGTTTCTTTCCCCCCGGGCAATCAAAGGACCGGAGATGTTTGCGATTTCGGTCATCGGGCTTTTGGCCAACTTATATGTAGTCATAAAAATGCAAAGTTACGGAAGAGAAAACCTGAACGTCAGGGGAGCCTATCTTCACGTATTGAGCGATACCTTATCATCGGTTGGGGTTGTGATAGCCGGCGGCTTGATCATAGTGACCGGCAACGACATTTTTGACCCGATCATAAGCGCGATGATTGGCTTATTCATATTGGCGAGTTCCTTCAGGCTGATCAAAGAGTCGACACAGATCCTCATGGAAGCGACCCCAGCCAACCTTGAATTAGAAAAAATAACCGAGGATATTCAGAAAACAAGCGGCGTCAGAGAGGTTCATGACCTGCATGTTTGGAGCATAGCCTCAGACGTCTACGCTCTCAGTTCTCACATTTTGTTAAGTGCAGAAAATGCACAATCAATGAACGCAATAATCTCTGAAATAAACGAAATGCTCAAATCAAGATATAACATTACCCATACAGTCATTCAATCTGAATGCGAAAGTTGTGTAGAGGGCACGAACAAACATAATCATTGAACTTCTCCTAAATAAGCTGGTTGAGCCTGATTCGTGCGGCGGGACCGAGCTTGACCAGCAACAGATTATGGGTGACGAGAAGCACTCTCGATCCCTCCGTTTCGTTGAGCTGCCGGCTGATTTCAAAGCAACAGTTCGGAAAGCCTCACAAAAATAAAACCGTTGCCTTTTAGCTGCGGGATGATCTCTTTTATCGCTTTGACCGTCTGGGATCGGTCCACATTCCGAGTGTTCCCGCCGTCGTGGAGGATAATGATCGAGCCCGGCACGGTCTTCTTAACGACCCGTTCGACGATCTTTTTTTTGCCCGGACGGTGAGGGTCACGCGGGTAAACATCCCCCACCACGGTTTGGTACCCCAATCCTTCAACAATATTGAGCACGCGCTTCGTAAAAAGTCCGAACGGCGGCCTTAAAAAGCGCGGCTCGGCTCCATCGATATTTCTGAGGAGATCATCGGTCCGGGTGATCTCTTCCACGATCTTTGCGTTCGATAAAAAAGACAGACGCACATGATTATAGGTGTGGTTGCCGATTTCGTGACCGGCCTGGATAATATCTTGGGCCACGGGGAGATGCGCTTTGATATTCTTGCCGACTAAGAAGAAAGTGGCGGGAACATCAAAGGCTTGGAGTACGCCCAGGATCCGGGGCGTGGAGAGGGCATGAGGTCCGTCGTCAAATGTGAGGGCGATCCTGGGTTCGTCGATGTCGGCGCGCCAGAAGACCCGGTCAGACAACTTCGGGCCGAATCGCTCTATCGAGACGGCATGGCTCAGGTTGCCTAGCAGAGATCGTCCGGGGGGGTGAACGAGCCATTTTTTGAGCTTGGATTTTTTTCGGTCTTTCATCGATTCGTCATATCCTCGTCTTTGGCGGCCTTCAGCTCAGCGATGAGCTGGTTTTTGGCACGGCGCATTTTACCTGAGAGACAGCGATTTGTAAAAAGAAAAAACTGAGCCGCTCCCGAATTTCACGGATCTTCCTTGTACAGGCCAGGGGCCCGTTTGACGAAATTCCTCAACAAGTGTTATAAAAAGAGTCCCACTGCAAGAGAATATAGAAGACAATGATGAAACTATCGCGCTCTGCAATTCGGGCTCTCTCTTGCTTTCTCCTTGCTTTAGCCGTGCTGAGCTTTACCGCTTGCCTGAGAAGGGGAGCGCAGAAAGAGCTGATCGTCGCCGGCTCGACGAGTATCCAGCCTTTTGCCGACCGCTGGGCCGAGATCTACATGGCCAAGTATCCGGGGAGAATCGTAAACGTCCAGGGCGGAGGGTCGAGCGCCGGCATTCAGGCGGCCCGCTCTGGAGCCGCGGACATAGGAACATCTTCAAGGGAACTCAAGCCCGAGGAAAAAGACCTGACAGAGATTGTGGTGGCGAGGGACGGCCTGGCCATCATCGTCCATCCCAGCAATCCTGTTTCTGAGTTAGCCATCTCTCAGGTGATGCAAATTTTTGCCGGAGATACACGGAACTGGAAGGAATTCGGCGGCCGCGACAAAGCCATTACGGTGGTTACGCGGGAAGAAGGCTCCGGAACGCGCGGAGCTTTTCAAGAGCTGGTCATGGGAAAAATCCGCATCACCAAAGGGGCGATCGTCGAAGATTCGAACGGCACTGTCCGCGAGATCGTCGCCGGCGACCCGGATTCAATCGGCTATATTTCGCTGGGCCTTGTCAGCGAAGCCGTCAAGGCCCTAAATCTTGATGGGGTCAGGCCCACCGACGCGAATATCCTCGAGAAGCGCTACCGGCTGGTGCGGCCTTTTCTTTTCGTAACCGATGGCCCGGCCAGCGCCGAAGCCAAGGACTTCATCGATTTTGTCCTTTCCCGGGAAGGCCAAGATTTAATCAAAAACGAGGGATTGATCCCGGTTCAATGAAGAAACATAACCTCCAAAGAAACGAGAAGTTTACCCGGCTCGTTCTTCTCCTGTTTGCCTTCTCTGCAGTTGCAATCCTGGCCGTCATCACCATCTTTATTTTCGCCGAAGGCACCCCGATCATGTTCCGATACGGAGTAAAAAAGTTTTTATTAGGGCTGGATTGGTATCCGACCGAAAAAAGCTTCGGCCTTCTCCCGATGATCACTGGCTCCCTGATGGTGACCCTGGGGGCCCTGATCCTCGGAGTTCCTTTCGGGCTGGCCTGCGCCATATTTCTGACAGAATTCTCCTCTAAACGGCTCAGACGCGTAATCAAGCCTGTGATCGAGCTTCTGGCCGGCATCCCCTCCGTCGTTTACGGTTTCATGGGCGTTGTGATTCTAGTGCCCTTCATCCGCGAAACGTTTGGCGGGCCGGGCCTTTCGGTCTTAGCCGCTTCGATCATTCTTGGCATCATGATCCTGCCGACTATCATCAGCATATCCATCGACTCGCTGCTGGCTGTGCCGTCCACTTACCGTGACGGTTCCATCGCCATGGGCGCAACGCGCTGGCAGACAGTCAGGATGGTCCTCCTTCCGGCGGCCCGTTCAGGGATCATCGCCAGCATTATCCTGGGCATGGGCCGGGCGATCGGCGAAACCATGGCGGTGATCATGATCGCGGGCAACGCCATCAGTATTCCCCGTTCTATCCTGGCTCCCGTCCGGACCCTGACCTCGAATATCGCTCTGGAAATGGGCTATGCCAGCGGTGAACACCGCGAGGCCCTTTTTGCCACAGGCGTGATCCTCTTCATCATCATCATGATCCTGAATACGCTGGCCAATCTCACCTCGGCTCGGCGGACGAGGAAAAAATAGATGTATCTGAATCCCAGAATCGAGCAGAAAATTGTCCGGACTGTGCTCTGGCTTTTTACTTTTACTACGGTTGCCATATTGGTCTTCATCGTTGTGTTTATCTTGAGAAAGGGGCTTCCCGTAGTCAACTGGGAATTCTTGTCCAGGAATCCTGCGGATATGGGGAGGTCGGGGGGAATTTTCTCGACCATTGTCGGGACTATTGCTCTGACCTTGATGGCGCTCTTGGTCGCCACTCCTCTCGGCGTCGGGACGGCCATTTATCTGGCCGAATACACCTTTGAAAACCGGATCACCCGGATCATCCGGTTCGGCGCCGAGTGCTTGGCGGGCATTCCTTCGATCATATTCGGATTGTTCGGATTTATCCTTTTTGTAACCAAGCTCAAATTCGGCTGGTCGATATTGAGCGGCGGCCTGACCCTGGCGTTCATGATCCTGCCGACCATCATCCGGACGAGCGAGGAAGCGATCCGCTGCGTTCCCGCTTCTTACAGACAGGTCAGTTTTTCCCTCGGAAGCACCAAGTGGCAGACCGTCAGCCGTGTGGTTTTGCCCTCCGCCCTTCCGGGGATCGTCACAGGCATCATCCTCAGTATTGGACGGAGTATCGGGGAGACGGCGGCAGTCATTTTTACGGCGGGAAGCGTGCTGCGGCTTCCGAGTTCCGTCTTCTCTTCCTCCCGGACCATGGCCGTTCATTTTTACATCTTGGCCAGGGAAGGCATCTCCATGTCCATGGCTTATGGAACTGCGGCGGTGCTGGTGGTTTCGATCCTCTTCATCAACCTGGTGACCTATTATCTTATGGAAAAATTCATCAGGAGATACAGTTGAGCGACGAGGCTTCGATGAGCTCAAGGTCCGTGGCTATCGCCGTTAATGATTTCAGCCATTATTTGGGCACTGACCAAATGCTCAAGAAGATCAACCTGGAAGTCTTCCATAACGAAATCCTCGGGATCATCGGCCCTGCGGCCAGCGGAAAGACCACCTTTCTCCGTTCGCTCAACCGCCTTAATGACTTGATCCCGGGGTCGCGCGTCGAAGGCACGATTACGATCGATGGAGAGGACATCTATGCTCCTGAAGTGAGTGTTGTTGAGCTCCGCCGCAGGCTGGGGATGGTTTTCGCGACGCCGGTCCCCCTGCCCCGGTCGATCTATGAGAATGTCATTTTCGGAAACCGGATGGCGGGGATGGGGGATAAGCGGCATTTAGATGAAATCGTCAGGGAGAGCCTGGAGCAGGTCGGGCTCTGGACTGAAGTCGCCGACAGGCTGGATTCGAGCGCCCTCAAATTATCAGGGGGGCAGCAGCAGCGGCTCTGCATCGCCAGGATCCTGGCCCTGCGTCCCGAGTTTATTCTTCTTGATGAGCCGACCTCGGGACTCGACCCGATTTCGACGATGAAGATCGAGAACTCCTTGGATCACCTCAAAAAAGACTATACCATCATTCTTGTCACCAACAATACCAAACAGGCGGCCCGCGTCGCCGACCGGACAGCCTTTTTCTTGAGCGGCGAACTCGTTGAAATAGGGCCGACCGATAAAATATTTACGGCCCCGGATAACGCCAAAACGAACGATTATGTTTCCGGAAGGTTTGGATAAAGATGGAGCGAGGACGGTCATGAGTATCATCCAGGTCCGCAACCTCTCGCTCTTTTACGGCAAGTTTCAGGCCTTAAAAGATATAAACTTAGATATCGAGGCCAATAAAATCACCGCGCTTATTGGGCCGTCCGGGTGCGGCAAGTCCACTTTCCTCCGTTCGCTCAACCGGATGAATGACCTGATCGAGGATGTCAAAACCAGTGGCACGGTGATCATCGACGGCCAGGATGTTTATGGGCCCAAGACGGACCTGCTCAAACTCCGGAAAAAGGTTGGGATGGTTTTTCAACGGCCTAATCCTTTTCCGCTGTCTATAGCGGACAATATCACTTACGGGCTGAGGGTTCATGGTCTCCAGGACAAGGCCGGGCTCAAAGAGAGACTTCGCTGGAGTCTGGAAGCCGTCGAGCTCTGGGAAGACGTCGAGGGCAAACTTGAAGTCAACGCTCTTTGTCTGCCAGACGAGCAGCAGCAGCGCCTCTGCATCGCCAGGCTCATCGCTATCGAACCTGAGATCCTGCTCATGGATGAGCCCTGCTCCGCCCTGGACCCGATCGCTACTGGCAGGATCGAAGACCTGATGCACGAGCTGAAAAAGAAATATACCATAGTCATTGTCACTCACAATATGCAGCAGGCGGCCCGAGTCTCCGACCAGACGGGATATTTCCTTTTAGGAGAACTGGTAGAATTCGGCGAAACCGTCCAGATTTTCACCAAACCGCAGGATACGCGGACAGAAGACTATATTACCGGACGATTTGGATAAAAAAAATAGGATCAAGGAGGCGAACATGGAACGGCATCTCGACAAGGAATTAGACGAGCTCAACAGAGAAACCCTGGGTATGGCGACTTTGACGGAGGAGGCCATTGCCCAATCGATCGAAGCCTTAACGGACCTCAGCGTGGAGAAGGCCAGGCAAGTGATCGTGGATGACAGAAAAATAAATGATCTGGAGCTGGTCATCGACGAAAAATGTCTGGACCTGATCGCGCTCTTTCAACCCATGGCCATCGACCTGCGCTATATCACCATGACCATGAAGATCGGCACGGACCTGGAAAGGATCGCCGACCTAGCCGTGAATATCTCCGAGAGGGTCCTGGAAATCGCTGATAAGCCGCACCTCAAACCGTTGATCGATATTCCGAAACTGGCCCGTCTGGCCCAGGGAATGGTCAAGGACGCCATCGACTCGTTTGTCCGGAAGGATGTCAAACTGGCCCGTGAGGTCATTTTGCGCGACGACCAGGCGGACTTCCTGCGCAATTTGGTCCAGACAGAGCTTATCTGCGATTATATGCTTAAAGACTGTTCCACTGTAACCCGCGGCATCCCCCTCATTCTCATCGCCCGGCACCTCGAAAGAATCTGTGACCATGCCACCAATATCGCCGAGGATGTCATCTATTTGGTTGAAGCTGTCGTGGTCAAGCATCATCCTGAAAACCTCAGGGAGACCTGAGCCGGCGGTTTTCCCTCTCTTGCCTTATTAACCTAAAATTCATCCAATCTTTATCATATCTTAACACGACTATTCTATCGTGAACTCCACTCAAAAAGGTGGTCTTCCTATAAAGCCGAGGAAGAAAAGGTGCACCCCCCGGCAGGAAGAAAAAAGTTCATAAGGAGTAAAGCGAATGAACCTCAAGTCAATTCAAAAGGCAGCCATCTTCGTCATCCTTGCTGCCGTAGCCTCAGCAAATCTGATGGCTCAACAAACCTTCAGCACAACTATTTATTTCGATTACAGTTTCAACATGACTAACAGCGGTTATCTGACCGGCACGGACGCGGCCAAAGCCCTCAACAACAAATTTAATTTCCGGCGGGCTTATTTTCGGTATGAGAACAAGGTCAGCGATGTCCTAAAGTTCCGGCTAACCTACGACGCCGACAACACCGCTAACATCACCGGCGTCGATTTCGGCAAAGTGTCGACGAAGAAGGACGACAAGCTTCGGCCTTTCATCAAGCATCTTTACCTCGAGTATTCCGGCCTCCTCCCCAATTCCAGCCTGAAAGTCGGCATGACGGATACCCTCACCTTCAAGCTGGCTGAAGACGAATGGGGTTACCGGAGCGTGGCCAAAACGCTCGTCGACGGCTACAAGGACGTCACCGGTGTGGATATTCGGGCCTCGAGCGCCGACATCGGCGCAAATTTGACGGGCGCAATCAGCAAAGCCATTCGCTATGGCTTCATTGTGTCGAACGGCGAAGGCTATACGCATCCGGAACTCAATAAATTCAAAAAGTTCGCCGGCCAGCTCCGGGTTATTCCGGCCCCCGGACTTTCTCTCGTCGGCTACTACGAATATGAAAAACAAGACGATATGAATAAGGCAGTGATGTATAAGGTGGATGGGTTTTTTGACCGGGTCAGAGGTCTGACCCTGGCCGCTGAATATTTCAGCTACAACAGCGATAGGTTCAAGAACGCGGACCTGAGCCATTACGATAGCCGCGGCCTATCAATCTTCGGCATCTACAAGATTGTCGCGGACAAGTTCAATGTCTTTGCCCGCTACGACCATTACATCCCTAATTCCACAAAGTCCCTCAACAATATCAACCTCATCATTGCCGGGTTCGACTGGACTCCAGTCCATAAAAGTTGGAGGCTCCAGCCGAATATCTGGTATTACATCTATGCCGACTCAACGAAAAAGGGCGACGCCGTCTTCAACTTAACGTTTTTCCTGTCGTTCTAAAACAAGGAAAGAAATATCAAGGAGGTTTAAAATGAAAAAATTCAAATTAGGAACGCTCGTGGCCATCGCCGGGCTCAGCCTGGCCCTGGTCTTCACCCCGTCCCTCCTGGCGCAGAAGAAAATGATCCAGGTTAAGGGCTCAGACACGATGATCAACCTGGTCCAGATCCTGGCTGAAGAATACATGGGAAAGAACCCAAAGTCGGCTATCGCCGTTCTGGGCGGCGGTTCAGGGACAGGGATTTCCGGTCTGATTAACGGGACCTGCGACATTGCCGATACCTCGCGCGAGTGGAAAAAAACTGAGATTAATCAAGCTTGGGAAAAAGGCGTTACACCCCGGGTGTTTGCCATTGCGGTTGACGGACTCAGCATCATCGTCAACGAGAAGAATCCGCTGACCAAGCTGACCATGGACCAGGTCGGCTCCATCTACCGCGGCGAAATCAAGAACTGGAAAGCCGTGGGCGGGCCGGACATGCCCATTTCGCTTTACGGCCGGCAGTCTAATTCCGGCACCTATGTCTTCCTTCAGGAGCACGTTCTCAAGAATAAAAACTACTCCCCAGACATGAAAGAGATGAACGGAAATGCCCAGATTATCGAGGGCGTGAAAGCGGATGAAGCCTCTATCGGGTATGTCGGCGTCGGCTATGTCATTGACAAAGCCACGGGCAAGCCTATGGCCGGACTCAGAGTCCTTGATATCTCTAAGGGCGTAAAATCGGAGGCTTTCTCTCCCATGGACAAACAGGCCGTTGACACGGGCAATTACCCCATCGCCCGCCCCCTCTATCAGGCCACCAACGGAAAGCCCAGCGCGGATATCGCGGCCTTCCTTCAATGGGAAGTCGGCCCCGAAGGCCAGAAAATTGTTGAACGGGAAGGCTTCTATACGATCGGCGATGCCTTAAGACAGATGAACGAAAAGAATTTTAAGTGATTCCGCAGCCTCTGGCCGGGGAGGGGCTTCGCTCCTTCCCGGCCCCTCCCTAATTAAAGAGCTGCGGAAGACATAAAAGCAAGAAGATATTGGCTGCGGAGAATTTGATGAGTAAGCGAGGGCTGCGGAATTTCAAGGAATCCACCATCAGGGCGTTCTTCTTTGCCTGTGGAATCCTGGCCATCCTCGTTTTGATCGGAATTTTCGCCCTCCTCTTGTCCTCAGCGGTGCCGGCTTTTCGAGAAGTCCGCATCAAGGAGTTTTTCACCAGCACGAAATGGGATCCGACATCTCCCGTTAAGGCGGAATACGGAATCCTCTCCATGATCGTCAGCACGGTCATGGTCACCATCGGTGCTCTTGCCATCGCCTTCCCCATCGGCCTCGGCGTCGCTGCCTACCTTTCTGAGGTGGCCCATTGGCGGGTGAGAGAAATCATCAAGCCAGTCGTCGAAATCCTGGCCGGGATTCCGTCGGTCGTGGTGGGGTTTTTGGGGATTGTCCTTTTCGGTCCGGCTATCGCCAAGATTTTCGGGTTGACCAACGGACTCAACGCTGTTAACGGAAGCCTTCTGCTCGCTATCATGGCCCTGCCGACTATCATCAGCATTTCCGAGGATTCCTTGAATGCCGTTCCCCAAGCCTATAGTGAAGCCTCGCTCGCTCTAGGCGCGTCGCGGTGGCAAACGCTCAGCCGGGTGAAAATCCCGGCGGCGCTTTCAGGGATCATCGCCTCGTTCATGCTCGGTATGGGCCGGGCCATCGGGGAGACGATGACCGTGCTGATGGCCACGGGAAATGCGCGGTCCTTCCCTCACGGGTTTCTGCACTCCATCCGGACCATGACCTCCAACATCGCCATCGAGCTTGGCGAAGTCCCGTATTTCACCACTCATTATTACGCTCTTTTCGCCATCGGCCTGGTCCTCTTTCTCATGACCTTCTGCGTCAACCTTGTCGCCGACATTTTCTTGAAGAAATACCAGGAGCGCGAACAATGAGCCAACGGCTGATGAGGAAAAAGAAAATCATTCAGTTTGCCGGTTTTTTCTTATTGAGAGTCTGTGTTTATCTTGTCTTGGCCGTGCTTCTGCTGTTTCTTTATGATGTCGGAAAGAAAGGCGGAGGCGCTATCACCTGGGAGTTCTTGAGCCAGGCACCGCGACGCGGCATGACCGAGGGGGGCGTCTTTCCCGCTATTTTCGGGACTTTTCTGGTGACCGTGGTCACGGCGATTTTGGCCATCCCGCTGGGAATGTTCGCCGCGATTTACCTGAATGAATACGCCCGGCAGACCCGCATGACGCGGATCATCCGGCTATCGATCCGGAATCTCTCCGGCGTTCCTTCGATTGTCTATGGACTTTTTGGCGTCATTCTTTTTGTCAATATCCTGAAATTCGGGACGTCCATTCTATCGGCTGGATTGACCTTGGGCCTGCTCACCCTCCCCTGGACGATCACCGCCAGCGAGGAGGCTCTCAAAACCGTTCCCAATTCCTACCGGGAAGGAGCTCTCGCCCTGGGAGCGACGAAGTGGCAGTCCATCAGGACGAATGTCCTGCCGTACGCACTGCCGGGCATGCTGACAGGAACTGTCTTGGGTTTGGCCCGGGCTGCAGGCGAGACGGCGCCGATCCTGTTTACGGGCGCGGCCTTCTATCTTCCTTATCTCCCCAAGTCCCTGAAGGACCAGTTCATGGCGCTTCCTTATCATCTCTATATTATGGCCACCCAACATCATGATATCGCCAAGGTTCGGCCGCTGGCTTACGGCACGGCCCTGGTCCTAATCGCCTTCGTGCTAGGGATGAACATGACCGCCGTCATCATCAGGTATAGGTTGAGGAGGAAAAGGAGAGCCTGAAATGCCAAACGGAAAACCTAAGATAGAGACCAGGAATCTGAACTTTTATTATGGAAAGATCCAAGCGCTTAAAAATATCAATATTGTCTGCCCAGAGAAAAAGGTCACCGCCATTATCGGCCCGTCCGGCTGCGGAAAATCGACCTTTATCCGGACTCTTAACCGAATGAATGACGTGGTCCCAAACATAAGACTCAGCGGAGAAATCTATCTTGATGGCCAGAGCATCGTTTCGGCCAAAGTCGATGTCGTCGAGCTGCGAAGACGGGTGGGCATGGTTTTTCAGAAGCCTAACCCGTTTCCGAAATCAATTTTTGACAATATTGCTTACGGGCTGCGGATCAACGGCCACACAGAGCGCCGCAAGCTTGCGGAGATTGTCGAGCGGAGCCTCCACCACGCTGCCCTCTGGGATGAGGTCAAGGACCGCCTCGAGGAGAACGCCTTTACTCTTTCGGGCGGACAGCAGCAGCGGCTTTGCATTGCCCGAGCCTTGGCCGTCGAGCCCGAAGTCATTCTGTTCGACGAGCCCTGTTCGGCCATCGACCCGATCGCCACGGCCAAGATCGAGGATCTGATCCATAAACTGAAGCAGGATTACACGGTCGTGATCGTAACCCACAACATGCAGCAGGCCGCCCGCGTCTCCGACCTGACCGCGTTTATGATGCTCGGCGAACTGATTGAGTTTGACGCCACCGAAAAGATTTTTACAAACCCGGCCAATAAATTGACCGAAGACTATATCACTGGGAGATTCGGATAAGGAGGAGGTCCCATGGAAAGACAATTTGACGAGGAGCTCTCCGCCCTAAAAGAGGCGCTCATGAGAATGGCCACGCTGGTGGAAGAGTCGATCGCTCTTTCCGTCCAGGCGCTCAAAGACCGGAACGAAGACTTGATCCAGCATGTTCTGGCAAGAGAAAAAACCATCAATGACCTGGACGTCGAAATCGACCAGATGTCTCTGAAGCTGATCGCCCTCAAGCAGCCGATGGCCGGCGACCTGCGCATGATTGTCGCGGCCATGAAAATGGGCGGAGAACTCGAGAGGATCGGCGACCAAGCCGTCAATCTTGCGGAGAGGGCCCAAGAACTCCTCAAAGTGCCGCTGCTCAAGCCCCTGCTGGACATCCCCAGGATGGCTGTATTGGCCCAAAATATGGTCAAGGATTCCATCAGGTCTTTTGTCGACCAGGACGCGGCCTTAGCCAAGCATGTCTGTGAACGAGACGATGAGGTGGACGAGCTCCATGACCAGGTTTTTCGGGAATTGTTGACCTATACGATCGCCGACCCGACGACTATTCCCCGGGCCATCGAGCTAATCCTGATCAGCCGGCATCTGGAACGAATTGCGGATCACGCTACAAACATCAGCGAAGACGTCGTCTATCTTGTGGAGGGCAAGACGATCAAGCACCATTTCGAATGAATTTTCGTGATAATCAAGCTGTTTTGTGAGATGGGTCCTGTCACGGCGCGTCCCCGTCCGCACTACTTGGAGGGAGAAAGCTTCGCTTTCCCCCTTCCAACGTTCGCTTCGCTCTCTGCCTCCCCTTCTCGGGCTTGGCCCTGCGACCAAAGGGGTATGCCCCCTTGGAACCCCCTCCATCTCCTCGCTAAAGATCCTCCCCACCCACCACCATTCGCTGCGGGCGTTGCGGGGACTAGCGCCGTGCCACCCATCGAAGTCTGTGGCTATCACGGGGCTTGGGCTGCTTGGCGCATTTTTTTTCGCTTCTCTTTTTGGAAGCAATTTCTTTATAATATGAAACAAGACCAGCCTAAGGTTGGAAAAAATTGACTATGCCAAGAACCGTTGCCATTGTCGATGATGAGCCGGACCTCCTGGAGCTCGTCTCGCATCACCTCAAGCGGGCGGGATTCCAGACCCAGACCTTTCTCGACGGGCGGGCCTTCCTGAAGTATCTGGACCGCCACCGGCCCGACCTTGTCATTCTGGACCTGATGCTGCCTGATGCCGACGGGTTCGAGATTTGCAAGAACCTCCGGTCAAATAAAGATTTTGTCTCTCTGCCAATTATTATGCTCACGGCCAAAGGAGATGAAACGGACCGGGTTCTCGGGTTGGAGCTCGGGGCGGATGATTATGTGACCAAACCATTTTCCGTCAAAGAGCTCGTGTCCAGGGTCAAAGCCGTCCTCCGCAGGCTGGAGG
>CAZOKP010000035.1:0-2333 GCA_964580435.1 uncultured Eubacteriales bacterium | reverse complement strand
TTTTCCGTCAAAGAGCTCGTGTCCAGGGTCAAAGCCGTCCTCCGCAGGCTGGAGGCGCGGCCGGCAACTCAGAAGATAGAAATAGGCAAGATGCTCTCTATAGACCTGGACGGACATAAGGTCCTGGTCGAAGGGCGCGAAATCGAGGTCACCTCCACAGAATTCAAGATCTTGGCTCTACTCGCCCTGAACACAGGCCGTGTCTATACCCGAGACCGAATCTTGGACCATCTCTGGGGGCACGAAAAGGTGGTGGTGGACAGGACGATCGACGTCCACATCCGCAATCTCAGGGAGAAACTGGGAAAGGCAGCTCCGCTCATTCAAAATATTCGTGGCGTGGGATACAAAATAGAGGAATGAGAAAATCGTTTTTTTGGAAGATCTTCGGCTGGTATTTGGTCATTGTTTTAGCCCTCGGCCTGCTTGTTTCTTTCTATTCTTTTCGGACGATCCGGCGGCATTTCATCGACAACCAGGTGCAACATCTGGAGAACCTGGCCCAGACCTTAAAACTGACCATCCTGCCACTCTTCGACGAGGGGCGGAGCGACGAGATGAATAATTTCGTCAAGGCGCTCGACAAGAAGATCCAGACCCGGATTACCGTCGTTGATGGCGAAGGAGTCGTCCACGCTGATTCCGAAGAAGACTACAGGAAAATGGAAAATCATCGCTACCGGCCCGAAATCCAGCAAGCCCTTCAGGGTAAGACCGGGAAGGCCATCCGCTGGAGCGATACCGTCCGTCAGGAGATGCTTTATGTCGGTCTGCCTCTGGAAAAAGAAGGGAAGGTCATCGGCGTCTTGAGGGTCAGTCTGTTCTTGAAAGATATTCAGCACCTTCTGTCCCAGATCAATAAAGACACCGGCAGGGCCGTGGCCATCCTCCTCCTGTTCATGGTCGCGATGGCGTTTTTGGTTTCTCGGAGTCTGAGCCGACCGGTCAAGCATTTGATCGAAGCTTCCCGGAAGGTGGCTGCGGGGAATTTTGATGTCCGGGTCTATCCCAAAACGAGAGACGAAATCCGGGACCTGGCCGAGAATTTCAATTCCATGACCGCAGAGATCCGGGAATTGTTTCATAATCTGGCCCGACAGAAGGAGGAGCTGGAGAGTATCCTGGCGTCCATTCAAGAGGGACTGCTGGTGCTTGATAAAGGCGGTAAAGTCATCCTGGCCAACCAAAGCCTTAAGCAGATCCTCCAGAACGAGCAGGTGGAAGGAAAGTTTTATTGGGAGGTAGTGCGAAGCTCTCGGTTTGGAGAGCTCATCACCGAGGCGAGAGGGGAGAAGCGCAACCTTCAAGGCGAATTCGACCTGAATGAGAAAGATTACCTTGGCAGCGCCTCGTACCTTCCTTTTTCCGAACGTCTTGTCGTTACCGTCCATGACCTGACAGAGATGCACCGTTTGGAGCGGGTCAAAAGAGATTTCGTGCTTAATGTCTCTCATGAATTACGGACCCCGCTCACGGCGATTAAAGGTTTTGTCGAGACATTGGAAGGAGAGGTCGAAGAGAAGGACAAAAATTATCTCGGGATTATCAAAAGAAACACGGAACGGCTCATCAACATCGTCAAAGACCTGCTTCTCCTGGCCGAGCTGGAGGAAAAAGGGATTTCGATTCAAACCGAACAGATGGACCTTAAGCCTCTGGTTCAAAATGTGCTCAAGATCTTTGAGCCAGAGGCCAAGGAAAAAGGTTTGACGCTTGAGCTTGTGGTCGACCAAGAATTTCCTCCCATCTCTGCCGATCCCTTTGCCATCGAGCAGGTGTTCGTGAACCTTATCGATAACGCTATCAAATACACGGAGAAGGGATCTGTCCGGATTGCTCTTCGGAAAGGAACCGGTGCCGTCCAGATTGATGTCGCAGACACGGGGATGGGAATTCCTGCTGAACACCTCACCCGGATCTTTGAACGCTTTTATGTCGTCGATAAATCCAGGTCTAAAAAACTGGGTGGGACAGGGTTAGGGCTGGCTATTGTCAAGCACATCGTCCTGGCGCATCATGGCCAGATTTCGGTGAAAAGCCTGCCCGGCCAGGGGACAGTCTTTTCTGTAAGCTTGCCTCTTTCATCGCCGGCGACCTGATCTGTTAACTTCGGGCTGGCAGAGGTATAACGAGCCTCGATTCCCTTCAAGATTGTCTCGCCGCCCCAATTCCTTCCCCCAGCAAATGGCCGCCCGGAGCCCGGGACGAAAGCTATAAATGAAATGGCGGAGATCCACTTTCCCGTCCTGGGCGGCGCAGGTCCGAAAGGCGAGAAAATATCGTTTGCTTAAAAAAAGTCCCACAAAATATAATATGGCTTCTTAAAGCATGGA
>CAZOKP010000034.1:6654-24893 GCA_964580435.1 uncultured Eubacteriales bacterium | reverse complement strand
CCGGGAAGGAAAAGCGCTCGCCCCCTGTCGTTTCCTTGTGTTTTTGCAGGGAAAAAAATATAATCCACCCCGATGAACGCAGAGCCTTGGCAGCTTCAGCTGGTCAAAAGGTCCCTCAAGAAAAAAGACAAGCTGAGACTCCTCGAGCGAACCCTTCCGTACCTTCCTTCCCGCGTCGCCCTGGATCTCGGCTGCGCCCAAGGCATCCTGAGCTATTTTGTCAGGCGCAAGGGCGGGTTCTGGGTGAGCGCCGATGGGGACATGGCCAACTTGAAGACCGCCAAAGAGATCCTTAAAAAGGACCTGGTGCAGCTCTCCGGGGAAGCCCTCCCCTTCAAGAGCCAGTCTTATGACCTGGTCCTCTGTCTGGATTATCTGGAACACATCGAAGACGATGATCTCGCGCTCGAGGAGATAGCGCGGGTGCTCAAGAACGGAGGGCAAACCATCCTGGTCACGCCCCAAACTGGAGAGTTTTTTCTCCTCCACAAACTCCGGTCCGCACTCGGTCTCAAACTCGAGTATTTCGGTCACAAGAGAGAAGGTTATGCCGCCAGACAGCTTGAAGCGAAGCTCAAGCGGGCCCATCTGAAGTTAGAAAATGAGGTGATGTACTCCCGGTTTTTCTCAGAATTTTTCGAGCTTATTCTCAACCTGGTTTACATCAAGATCCTAGCCCCAAAGCCCGCCGAAACAAGGCGGGATGGACATATCCGGCCCTCCTCCCTTGAGGAGTTCAACGCCCAGAAAAAGCCGTTTGCTCTTTACACGCTCCTTTACCCTTTTATCTGGCTCGTTTCACGCTTGGACACCCTGCTTATTTTTCAGAAGGGCTATAGTCTGATGGTTTGGGCTAGGAAAATTTGATATAATTTTTTTATGGATGTCTTTCTTTCCGAGGATGCCATCCTTCTTCTCCGGGCTCACGCCCTCGAAGGTCCGGGGAAAGGCCAGGGCGGTCTATTGCTCGGACACAAAAGGGGACAGAGGTTTATCGTTGAGCAGGTTTATCCATCCAGGGAGCGTTTTTTTTCTTCCGAACGGACTTATTGGGTCCTCGACCGGCTTTTTCGCGGAAAAATCATCGGATTTTATTCCTTTGCCTCAAGCCCTAAAAAAGCACCGCGGGTTCTCCGGCCCTTCGCTTACGGGAAAGTCTTCCTCAGGATCACCCTCCGGCCCAAAAACCGATGGACTCTCAAGCCCCACGTCGTCGAATACAAAGATTCATTTTTTCTTCTGCCTATAGCAATGCATTCTCGGACAAAGGAGAAAAGATGAAGAACCTTTTGGATAAAGACGAACAAGATTTCCTTCTTGGCCTTGCGCGCCGGACCCTGGAGCATTATTTTAAGACGGGGAAACGGCTGAAAACGAAAGTGGATAACGAAAAACTCCTCGAAAAAAGAGGCGCTTTTGTCACTCTCAAAGTCGATGACCATCTCCGCGGCTGCATCGGCTATACGCTCCCCTATAAGCCGCTCTATGAAACGATCATCGAATTGGCCATCACCGCGGCGACCCAGGACTACCGGTTTTCACCCCTGACTGGTGAGGAGCTTCCCCGGACGAATATCGAAATATCGGTACTCAGCCTGCCTGAACCCATCAAAGATTTTAAAGAAATCGAGGTCGGGAGGCACGGAATCATTGTTTCCAAGGGCCCCCACAAAGGACTGCTCCTTCCTCAGGTTCCCCTGGAATACAGCTGGGACCTGGAGACATATCTTCGCCACGGCTGTCTCAAAGCCGGCCTGGACGAGGACGAATGGAAAAAGGGAGTTAACCTCGAAGTATTCCAGGCCCAGGTTTTTTCCGAATTATGACTTCTTTTTCTTCTTCAGATTATCCAGTTCCTGCTGCGCTTCCTGTTTATAGATCTCGCACTTGGATGTCGTGATCGGGCACTCCAGGGTCTTCTGGAACTCCTGGGCGGCCAGGTCATAATTCTTCATCTCCAGGTAGGTCCGGCCGAGCTCAAGATAGTGGTTGGTGTAATTCGGATTCAGCTCGATGGCCTTCTGGAAATCCTTGACCGCCTCCTCGAATGATCCCTTGGGAATGGACCCGTAGATGATGCCGCCAAAAAAACGCTTCATCCCACCGATCTCGGCCATGCGGCGCTGCCACCGGCCGAAGGCATGATAGGCGAGGTCATTGTTTGCATCCATGGCGATGGCTTTCTCGATCTCTGCTCTGATCTCCTTCGACATGGCGATCTGTTCTTTTTTGCCCAGGAGGAGCGCGTGTTGACCCAAGGCCGCGGAGAGAAAAAAGTGCCCCCAGGTATCGTCAGGATTCGCCTTGATCGCCTGCCGGGCATAGGCCTCTGACTCGAGGTACATTTTCATCTGCCTGTCGGCCACATTCTGCTCTTTTGAGTCGAGGAGGTCGCCGACATCATAATAAGCCCGGGAAAGCTTCCAGAGGGCTTCATAATTCCCGGGCTCGGCCTTTACGGCAAGCGCGTACTCATCTAAAGCTTTGGCATCATCAAATTTGGCATAATATTCGTCCCCCTGGCGGATGTTGTCTGCGGCTGTCTGCCCATAGCCAAAAAAGGCCGCCGCCAGAATAAGGGTCACGAAGACGGATTGGATTGCGAGTCTTTTACTCATTTCACCCTCCTGATTTTTTGTTTACTCTTATAACACAAAGGCGGAATTAGGGCAAGGCAAATCCTCACTCCGTCGCGCTCCGGTTAAAATACCGGTCGGCCTCGGCGTCGAGCTCGATGAGCACGTGTTCGATCCTGGCGCGTTCTTTCTCGACCTGTTCTTCATCCATAGCCGGGCCGACGGCAATGGGATTCCCGTAGATAGCGACAATTTTCGAAAAGGGATAATAGAACAAGAACCTGTCCCAGCTTTTCAGTAATTTTTTCCTCGAGGCCGAAAAGGAGAAAGGCACAAGCAGCGCCCCGGTTTCCTGGGCCAATTTCAAGCAGCCAGCTTTCAGTTGGTGATATGGGCCGCGGGGCCCATCAGGAACGATGATCAGCTCGCCTCCATTCTCGAGTTCCTTTTTCATCTTGACCCAGGCCCGGACGATGGAATGGGAGCTCGAACCGCGAATGATCTTGTAGCCCCAGTTCGATCCGATCCGCATGAGGATCTCTCCGTCTCTGCTGGGGCTGACGAGCGCCCCGACCCCGCGCCCACGGAAAAAACAGGGGACCAAGAGAAGGCGGCCATGCCAGACCAAAAAGATGACCGGTTTTTTGTTATTTCTTAAGCGGAGGTATTCTTCCTCGCCCACAACCTTGATCGGGCAAGAAATCCACCAGAAGCGCAAGAGCATCCTTCCCAGAATGCCGATCGCTTTCCAGCGCAACTCTTCCCACGCGGACATTGCTCATCATGATACATGATTCTTCGGCAAAACAAAACATGGACGGCTCAGCGGGAAGCATGACGGGAGCGGGAGAGGCGGGCCTGGTCAATCAATAATCCCACAACAAACCCAATCATCCCGAGAGCCAGGCCGTAGGGAAGAGAAAAAGGCCACGCGGGAAGGAGAAAGGGAAGAAGTTTCATCTCCGCTAAGAAACTGGCCAGGGCGAAGCCGCCTCCAAGCATCAAGCTGAGCCCTCCCGCCAGAGGCCGTTTCCTCTTAAGAAAAAGCATGGCCATCCCGGGGATGAAAAGGCCTTCGGCCATGATTTCAGAGGCCGCCCCGATGGTCTGGAGGATGCTTTGGAATCTTGTGGCGACGGCAAAAGCCAGGACGGCGACCAATAAAGTGGAGATGCGGCTTGCCCGGATGGCAGTCAAATGAGCCTCTTTTTGGGGAGAAAAAATCCGCAGATAAATGTCCCGGGTCAAACCCAAGGCGCCCGTATTGATGGCAGTGTCCATCGTGGACAGGATCGCCGCGATAACAACGATAAAAAGCAGCCCGCCCCAGACGGTCCCTAACTTTGAGGAAATGAACTCCGAAATGAGGGGGTGCGAAAGCTGGCGTCCGGAGAAAAGAGGCAGCGAAAAAATGCCGATGAAGACGACCAAGCCGTAAAGAAGGACAAACGCTCCCGCCGCTCCAAAGAGGCCTTGCTTGGCTTGCCTCGCCGTCTTGGCAGCTTCAATCCTCTGCCAGGCGATGGGAGAGATCGTCCAGGCCATGGTGAAGGAGAGAGCGATAAGAAGGTTTCTCTCAAACCCGGAGAAAAATTGGAAATAATCAACGTTCCCGGTTTGACGGGCGGCCTCAAGAACGGTCTCAACCGGAGAAATGTTCCAAAGAAAAATCATCAACCCGATCATTCCGCCCGCGAGAAGAATGCACTGAATGATGTCCGTGGCCACAACAGAAAAAAGACCGCCGCTGAGCAGATAGACAAGGACGACCGCCGTCCCCAAGGCCAGACTCCAAAAATAGGAAAGACCCAGGAAGGGGCCGAAAAAATTGCCCAGTGCCACCATCTGAGAAGCTGCCAGGACGACCATATACCAAATGATCAAAAATGAAGACAGGTGGCGGACCGTTCTGCCGTAGCGGAGCTCCACGAGATCGGGCAGCGTGAGGATGTCAAGGCGGCGGATCGGCCCGGCCAGGAAAAAAGCGAAAATAAGGACTGTGGCCACGGCCGGCAATCCTACCAGCCAAAAAGCACTCAGGCCCACTCGCAGAGCCTCGTCCGTGCTGACAAGAATAGATGTCGCGCCAAACCAGGATGCGGTCAAGGAAACGAAGATGAATAAGCCCGAGAGAGAACGGGAGGCGAGGAAGAAATCTTCCAGGCTTTTCATCCGCCGGGAAAATCTCAGGCCGATAAAGACAATCAGGACGCAATAAACGCCGAGGAAGATAAAAAATTCCGCTCTCACGAGGCTATTTATAGCAGAAACGATTCCCCCAGTAAATGCGTCAACCCGGGGACGGTTCTCAAAGAAGAACCAGCCCCATTCTTTTTTAGTCGGACTTCGAATATAATGCCAGTGGCATGAAACGAGCGATCGGAATCCTTCTCTTTTGCCTCCTCTCCATCTCTTTTTCGGTCCATGACGCGGTCATAAACCTTGAAAAAAGGCTCTCTTCTCTTCAATCCCTTCAAGCCGATTTCGAGCAGGTGGAATACTCCGCCTCCATTGCGACGCCGCTCAGCGAGAAGGGAAAGTTTTACTTCCAAAAGCCGGACCTCATGCGCTGGGAATACCAGGATCCGGAGCGGAATATTTATCTCTACAAGGGCGGCGTCTCTCAGGCCTATTTTCCTGAGGACAAGCAGCTTTTCCGCCACGTCCTGTCCCCCGAGGAAAAAGACTCGGAAGTCTTTGCCCTCCTCACGGGCAAGCGAAAACTCGAGGACAATTACCTCATCGAGTCCGCCTCCTTCCCCTCAGAAAAAAAGGCGCCGGTCCAGCTCAAGCTGACCCCGAAGCAGGAGGGAGAATTCTCCTACATCCTGCTTGAAGTCAATGAGAAAACCTGGCTCATCGAGAAAGCGGTTTTTTTCGACTGGACGGAAAACAAGCGGGAATTCCATTTCAGCAAGGTTAAGGCCAACCCCCGCCTAGCAGCCAAGGTCTTTGAGCTCGATGTTCCTCCTGACTGCGAGGTCATCGACGACCTGCCTCCGTCGAAAAAATAGATAAACCATTTATCTGCCGTTTCGTATAAATCCTTGAGGACGGGATGTCCTCCATGAATGAAGAGAAAGACAAAGCTCTCGTCAAACGGACTCTTCGGGGAGACAAAAAGGCTTTTGAAATGATCATCCGGAATTATCAGCAGTCCCTCCTGAATTATATCGGCCGCATGGTCGGAGAGCGGGAGCTGGCGCTGGATTTCACCCAAGAGGTATTTATTAAGGCCTACGCCTCGCTTCGCTCCTTCGAGCCCCAGTACAAATTCAGCACCTGGCTGTTCAAAATCGCTTCGAACTTGGTAATCGACCACTGGCGCAAGAAAAAAATCCCGACCCTCTCTATAAGCGAGCCTTTGGCCGAAGACGGTGACGGGCTGACTCTGGACATCCCGGACGAGAAGCCTTCCGTCGTCCGAAAACTGGAGCTGGCTGAGCTCGGAAAGAGGATTGAATGGGCCTTGGGGCAAATCCCAACCGCCCTGCGCGAGCTTTTTATCTGGCGGCACATCAACGGGCTCAACTACGAGGAGATGGCCGAGATTAAAAACCTCCCGGTCGGCACGGTTAAAAACCGCGTCTATCAGGCCAAGGAGATGATTCGGCGGCTTCTGGAGACGAAACCATGAGTTGTCTGACAATCACGGATCTTTACGCCTATCTCGAGGGAGAACTCTCCCCTGCCCAAAGAGAAACCATCGAAGGACATCTCAGCTCTTGCCCGAGATGCCGGGAAGCCCTCGCAGAAAGAAGGCTGCTCTCCGAGTCCGCGTCGAGCCTGCCGGACCTGGAAATGCCTGCAGATTTCACCGAACGGGTCATGGCCACGATTATTCCGGTCAGGCGGCGTTTTCCGGTTTGGCTGATCGCCACTGCGGCCGGCCTGTCGTCCCTGACACTCCTCCTCCTGGTCGTCGTCATTTCCGGAGAAGAAAACCTGCTGACTCTATTGGCGGGTCTCAATCATTCATTTTGGGGATATGCCAAAAACGCCGTTGTCCTCGCGGCCAAGCTTTTGACTCTTCTCGCCCTTGCGGGAAAGGTTCTGGGTTCGCTCGCTCAGCCAATCTATAAGGGCCTCTCCCTTCTTACGTCCCTGCTCCGTCCCGGCGGCCAAGTCTTCCTGATGATTTTAACCCTGGTTCTCTTCGTCGTGCTCTTTTTTGTCCTAAGCAAGAAATTTATGATGGGGGAAAAAACATGAAAAACATATTCGCCCTGGCATTTAGCGCACTCATTCTGATGGGAACATCCCTCCCCCTCCATGGTCTCCAGAACGTCACGTTCAAAGAAGATGTCTTCGTAGCCAAGGATGAAGTCCAGGACAACGTCATTTCTTTCGGCGGGAATATCACCGTCGAGGGAAGGGTCAGGCAAAATGTGGTCGCATTCGGCGGGACCATCACTGTGAGCGGAGAGGTGGGTGATTCCGTTGTCGGGATCGGTTCGACGATTACACTGCGCTCGACGGCCGTGGTCAAAGGCGACGTCGTTTCCCTGGGAGGAGTGCTCAACAAGGAACCGGGATGCGTTATCCAAAGGGATACAGTCTATTTTAAATCTTCAGAGGCCTTCTCCAAGCTCTTCAAAGGCGGCATCTTCTTCCCGCCTCTCATCCCTTTTATCTTGATCCTCAAGCTCATCAGCTTTTTCATTTGGCTGCTTCTTGCCCTGGTCATTGCCGCGGTCTTCCCCCGGCAGTTGTCTCAGGCGTCCTCCCAGATCAAGGCGGCCTTCTGGCCTGTGGTCGCGACCGGAATCATAGCCTTGATTCTTTTTTCCGGCCTCGTCATCGTCAGCGCGCTGCTTTCTTTGATTCTCATCGGCATTCCCTTCCTCCTCTTCCTGATTGCCGTAGGGACTATCATCAAGATTTTCGGCCAGGTTGTCTTGTTCTATTTCTTCGGAGAGAGCCTCGGAAAAGCGTTCGGAAGCAAGCGAGTCGCCCCGCTGGCCGCCGTCATCCTTGGATTGATCCTCATCAGTCTGATTAAATTCATCCCTATTCTCGGACTGCTCTTCTCCTTCTGCCTCAGCATCATTGCCTGGGGTGTGGTGATCAGGACAAGGTTCGGGACGACGGAAAACTGGCTGAAACGAAAGGCTTAGTCCCTCAAAAGAAGGGTCTTTCTAGCGTTCGAGGATTTCTTCTTCCTTGGCTGAAGCGGCCTCTTCGATCTTCTTCGTGTAATCGTCTATGATCTCCTGAAGCCTCTCCAGACCGGAGAACTTGTCATCCTCGGTGATCTTTTTGTCTTTCTCGAGCTGCTCGATGTGTTCTTTGCTCTCGCGGCGCATGTTCCGCAGCGCCGTCTTCTCCTCTTCGAGCATTTTTCTGATCCGCTTGGCCATGTCCTTGCGTCTTTCCTCATCCAACGGCGGGATCGGAACCTTTAGGGTCTTCCCGTCGTTGATGGGATTGAGCCCGAGGTCGGCAGCCCGGATGGCCTTATCGATCGTCTCTAAGAGAGAGGGATCCCAGGGCTGAACGGTGATGAGGGTGGGGTCGGGGATTCCCAAAGTGGCCAATTGGTTGACCGGGGTGACGGTCCCATAGTATTCGACCTTGATGTCCTCAAAAAGATTGAGATTGGCCCGGCCGGTCCTCAGTTTGCTCAATTCCTTGCGGAAATGCTCGTTCGACACTTTCATTCTTTTGTCGACTTCCTTCAAGACCTCTTTGACCATATTTCCCCCTCCTCAATGGACCAAGGTCCCAACTTTCTCGCCCATGACGGCGCGCTTGATGTTCCCTCTCTTGTTCAAATTGAAGACCGTGATGGGCAAATCGTTGTCTTTGCAAAGGGAGATGGCTGTGGAGTCCATGACTTTCAGCCCCTTCTTGATGACATCCAGGTAGCTGATCGTCGTAAATTTTTTAGCCGTCTTGTCGATCATCGGGTCGGCGCTATAAATGCCGTCTACTTTTGTGGCTTTCATGATCACCTGGGCTTTGATTTCCAGGGCCCGGAGCGCCGCTGCCGTGTCTGTCGTGAAATAGGGACTCCCGATCCCGGCGCTGAAAATGACAATCCTGTTTTTCTCCAGATGCCTGATCACCCGGCGCCGCACGAACGGCTCAGCGACGGCTTTGATCTCAATGGCCGAAACGTGGCGGCTCGAGACCCCCTGCTTTTCCAAGGCGTCCTGGAGGGCGATACCGTTGATGACCGTGGCCAGGAGCCCCATCTGGTCAGCGGCCGCACGTTCCATCCCCGCATCTGTCCCTTGATTTCCTCGAAAAATGTTGCCGCCGCCGATCATGATCGCTATCTGAACTCCCAGGTCATGGACCTCTTTGATCTCCCGGGCGATCGACCTGGCCCTCTCGAAATCAATCCCGTAGGGCCGCTTTCCCAGAAGGGACTCCCCCGAAAGCTTGAGAAGAATTCTTTTGTAGGCTGGCTTTGGGCGAGCCATGGGTTTATCTGTCAGTCCTTGCCCAACTCAAACCGGGCGAACCTTTTTACCTTGATGTTTTCCCCGAACTTGGCGATGAACGTCGCGATGAGCTGCTGGATGGACATCTTGTCGTCCTTGATGTAGGGCTGGTCCAGCAGGCAGACATCTTCGTAATATTTTTTGAGCTTGCCTTCGACAATTTTCTCGATAATCTGGGGGGGCTTCTTGGTGTCGGCGAGCTGAGCCCGGATGATCTCCTTCTCCGCTTCGAGCTCCTGAGCGGGAATTTGATCTGCCGAGACATAGCGAGGACTGGCCGCGGCAATCTGCATGGCGATGTTCTTCACCAGCTCTTTGAATTCTCCGTTGCGGGCCACAAAATCGGACTCGCAGCTGACTTCCACCAGAACGCCGATCTTCCCTTCCATGTGAATGTAGGATTGAATGAGCCCCTGGGTTGCTTCCCGGCTCATCTTTTCCTTGGCCCGGGCATATCCTTTCTTTCGCAGGGCGGCGATCGCTTTTTCGATGTCGCCCTCGCACTCATGGAGAGCCTCTTTGCATTCCATGACTCCGATCCCTGTTCTCTGCCGGAGCTCCTTGACCTTTTCCGCTGAAATTTCCATCCTTCTCTCCTTGGTCAGACTTTCTTTCCAGGCTGACCTATGCCGCTGACCTCATCTTTAGGAACAGCGTCTTCCTCTGTTTCGTTCTCTTCTTTCTTCGCCCCTTCGAGCTCTTTTTCCAGCCGGCTTTTCTTTCCTTCGGCCACTGCCTCGGCAATTTTGGACGTGAACAATTCGATCGCCCTGACGGCGTCGTCGTTTCCGGGAATGGGATAATCGATATTCTCGGGATTCCCGTTGGTATCTACGACAGCGACGATTGGGATGCCCAGCTTTTGGGCTTCGGTGATGGCGATCTCTTCCTTGGCCGAGTCAATCACGAACAGGGCGCCCGGCACGTTGATCATCTTCCTGATCCCGCCAAGCGTTTTGGACAGCTTCTTGTGCAGCTTCTCCATCTTGGATTGATCTTTTTTCGAAAGGAGGTCCCAGCGGCCGTCCTCTTTCATCTCATCGAGCTCGACCAGCTTTTCCACACTCCCCCGGACCACGGAAAAATTCGTCAGCAGCCCCCCCAGCCAGCGCTGGTTGACATAACTGCATTCGCACCGGCCGGCCGTCTCCCGGACGATATCCTGGGCCTGCTTTTTCGTGCCGACAAAAAGGACATCCTTATCCGACTCGGAGACGCTCTTGATGAACTGGAGCGCCTCCTTGAATATCTTGATGGTCTTCTGCAGGTCAATGATATAGATGCCGTTTCTCTGACCGAAGATGTACTCCTTCATCTTTGGGTTCCACCGCTTGGTCTGGTGGCCAAAATGAACGCCCGCCTCCAAAAGTTCTTTCATCGTTACGGATACCAACGTCTGTTCTCCTTATCTCTTGTGATACTGCGGTGCTTTTCTTGCACCCAACAGCCCGTACTTCTTTCTTTCCTTGATCCGGGAATCTCTGGTGAGAAAACCGGCATCTTTCAAGGCCGGCTTCAGCTCTCTGTTGAACTCCACCAGGGCGCGGCTGATCCCCAGGCGGATGGCCTCGGCCTGACCTTTGAGCCCGCCGCCGCTGACGCGCATAAAAATATCGAATTTGTTCTCGGTGTCCGTCAAAAGAAGAGGTTGCCGAATGACATATTTATGCGAATCCAGGTGAAAATACTCGACAAAGGGGCGGGGCTTTTTATCCACGATCAGGGTGACATCCCCCTTTCCCGACCGCAGAAAAACTCGGGCCACCGATGTTTTCCTTTTTCCTGTTCCATAGTACTGAATTAAACTCAAGGGTCCTCCTAAAACTGGTATTCCTGGGGCATCTGAGCCTCATGAGGATGGTGCGGCCCACGGTAGACCTTAAGCTTCTTAAAGACGGCGCGGCCAAGCTTGTTCTTGGGGATCATGCCCCAGACGGCCCGGCGAATCACCTCTTCAGGTTTGTCCTTGAGGAGGTCCTTAAGAGTTTCGGTTTTCAGCCCGCCCGGATATCCCGAATGAGAATAATAAACCTTGTCTTCCGGCTTTTTTCCGGTGACATGGATTTTCTCCGCATTAATCACGATGACGAAGTCACCGGTATCGCAAAAGTCCGCGAATTGCGGCTTGTTCTTTCCGCGAAGCAGTGTGGCCACTTTCGTGGCCAATCGTCCCAGAACTTTTCCTTCGGCATTCACCAGCCACCATTTCCTCTCGACCTCGTCCCTTTTAGGGACAAATGTTTTCATCACTCTCTTCCTCAGAATCAGGATTAAGATTAAATGATGCCATAAAATACTAAATCTCGGGCGAATTGTCAACCTCGGGGAGGCGCCGGTAAGCAGCAAAACGTTGGACGGTCAGGGCAATAATTTGTTTGACGTCCCATGTTGGGCGGGCTGAAGCCGCCCCTAGCCCCCGAACCCCGAGGGAACCAGTCCCGTCGGTTCCCCCCGTCGAAGAACCCGACGGGTCCCCCTTCCGCTACGGGGGCTTCAGGACGGCATCCATCCCGCCCAGAGAATGTAACTTTATTTACTGCGTTAAAATGAGTAACAGCGAAGTACCCCCCTAAAGATTTGCTCCTTCAGAGGCGCCGACGGTTGCAAAGACCCGGTCAGTTCACCCAGGGCCGCCTCTTCTTCCCGCCGGAAAAGATCTTGATCAGGAGGATTCCGATGAGGAACCCGCCGATATGGGCAAACCAGGCCACTCCACCCCCCAGCCCGACGTTCAGCACCTGCATCAAAAACCAGAACCCGAGGACGTAGGCCGCAGGTATAGGCACGACCCGGATGAAGATAAACAGAAAGACCAGCGTCGAAACTCGGGCTCCTGGGTAGAGGATAAAATAGGCCCCCAGAACCCCGGCGATAGCCCCGCTTGCCCCGATCATCGGCACTTGGGAGTTGGGGTTAAAGATAATGTGGGTGAGGCTGGCCCCTAACCCAGACAGGAGATAGAAGATGGCAAAACGGAAAGACCCGAGGAAGTCCTCCAGGTTGTTCCCGAAAATCCAAAGATAAAGCATATTCCCCAGCAGGTGGAAGAGGCTGCCATGGAGGAACATCGAGGTGAAAAGAGAAAGAAGCGGAAAGACCCGAGGACCATGGTCCAGGGTCTTGAAATGGGTGATCTCATAAGGGACGGCGCCCATTTTCAGGGTAAAATAGTCCAGACCCTGGGGAGAGAACACCTGAAAAAGGAAAATCAGGCAATTGAGGGAAATAACAATGACTGTGACAACAGGAATGCGCCGGGTCGGGTTCTCATCCCTGAGGGGGAGGAGCATAGGCGCTTTCTCTTTTTAAGATGACTTAGAAAAAAGAAATTTGAAATATAAAGATGCGGCCGCAGTTTTTACCCGGTCTTCTTGAGTTCTTTTTCGAGCTTCTCTTTCTCAATGGCCCTTTTTCGCACTTCCTGGAATTTTTCCGTCCATCTGTCTGCCTCGGATATATACCTGGCTTCTTTATCGGGGTAGATCTTGGCAAAAACGTTGCGATTGACGAGATTCAAGTAGGCATACGGTTCAGGGTAATTCGGGTTGAGTTCAAGGGCTTTCGACAATGCCTTTATGCTTTCTTCCCCGAGTTGATTTCGTTCCATCGTGGAGAGGACATTTTGAAGCCGGTAGGCCTTGTAAAAACGGTTCACTCCGATGGAATAATAGACCTCGGCGTTGTTGGGGTCTAATTGGGCCCGCCGAAAATGGAATTCAACGGCCTTATCAAAATCCGGGATGGGCGTTATCTGGTCATAATAGTTGGCCATGTAAGCATATCCCTGAGGATTGTCCGGGTCCAACTCGATTCTGCGGAGGTACATGGATTCCGCCTTGGCTTTGAGGCTCTCGTTTTCGGAAGCGTATCTCTTATAGAACTCGGCGACGACATAATAATTGCCCATATTTTCCGGTTCCAGGTCAAGGATCCTCAGATAATATTTTTCAGCTTCCCCGATATCTCTGAGCTTGTCGTACATGTCTCCGAGAGAAAAGATGACCTCTTTGCTGGTGGGGTTAACCTCGTAGGCTTTCTTGAAAGCGTCCAGCGCCTTGGCGGCGACTTCCTTATTTTCCGGGCTCTCATTGCCGGGCTTGAAGAGGCTCTTGTAGCTTTCCCCAAGGAATCTGTAGGCATCAACGATATTGGGATTGTATTTCAGCGTGTTTTCGTATTCAGTGATAGCCTTCCGGAATTTGCCGTCCTTGAAAAACTGATTGGCTTTGGAGAAATGATAATTGGCTCGCAATTTGCCGACGCTGAGTTTTTGGCAGCTGCTCGAAAAAAGCACCAAAGAAAACGCCAGGAGCACCCCGAAGGCGAAACCGACTCTCTTTTGACTCATCTTAGCCTCCATAAGTTCTCTAATCGTCACGAGGAAAAAACAACACCGTCAATTTATAATATAACCAAGGCCTAAGTCAAGAAGAACAAACGCAGGTCAGCTCTTCCTCATGACCAGCCGGAGGGGAGTCCCCCAAAGCCCGAACTTCTTCCTCATTTGCTCCAAGAAAAATTTCTCGTACGCGGGAAGAAACGCGGCTGGATTGTGCGCGAAAAGGATGAATGTCGGCGGCCGCACGCTTTTCTGGGTCATATATTTGACCTTCATTCTCCTTTTTGTTTTTGTGACCGGAGGATGGGTGGCGTTCACCCAGGCCAAGAAATCGTTCAGGCGGGAGGTTTCTATTTTCGAGGAACTGCGGCGATAAGCCTCCTCGGCGAGGCCGAGAATCCTGTCGACGCCTTTCCCGGTTAAGGCAGAGACAAAAAGCAGCGAAGCATAAGAGACGAAAGGCATTCTTCGATAGATGATGTCTTTGAGCTTTTGATCCAGTTCCCCTTTCGGGACCAAATCCCATTTGTTGAGAGCCAAGAGAAGCGGCTTCCCCGATTCATAGGCTAAATGAGCGATAGCGATATCCTGGCGGGTGGGAAATTCCCGGGCATCCAAGACCAGGCACAGGACGTCGGCCCGGGCAATATCCTTTTTTGCTCTGATGATGCCGGCCTTCTCTCTCTTATCTCTCGTCCGGCTCAATTTGCGGATTCCCGCCGTATCCACCAGGCAATAGACCTTTTTGTCCCTGCCGATCAAAGAGTCTGTGCTGTCGCGCGTCGTCCCCGGGGAACTGCTGACGATGAGCCGCTCCTCGCCGCAAAGGCGGTTGATCAAAGAGGATTTTCCGACGTTGATCCGGCCGATTATAGCCACTTTGAGCGGACTGAGATCATCCTTCTCTTCTGGTGCGCCCGGAAGAAGGCTCCCCAGCCTGTCTTCCAGGAGATCGAGGTCCCTTTTGTGTTCCGCCGAAATAGTCAGAACCTCCGTGAATCTCAAGCGGTTATAAAAATCCCCGATCTTTCCTTCCTGTTCGGTAGAGTCGACCTTGTTGAGGACGACGAGGACCGGCTTGCCCAGCTTTCTCAGGGAATGGAGCAAGTCTTCTTCTCCCGGCAGGAGGTCTCTTTTACCGTCGAGGACAAGAAGAAGAATGTCGGCTCTCTGGGCGGCCGCCCAGGCTTTTTCCTTGATAGCTGAGGCGAGGGGAACTTCAGAGGAATCATCCAGGCCGCCCGTATCGGTCAGGATGAACCTTTTCCCATCTAAAGAGCCGATCGCGGAAACCGCATCCCGCGTCATCCCCGGCAGGGAATGGACCAGGGACTTCTTCTTTCTCAACAACCTGTTAAAAAGCGTTGATTTTCCCACATTGGGAAAACCCAGGATAACCACATGAGGCAAACTTTTCATGGGACTGAAGCTTTTCCGTAAAATATCTCGAGGCTACTCTACGTTTAGGGAATAGCGGGGGACAAAAGCCTGGCTCAGGCTGATATGTCCTCCCAATGTCTCTTTTTCTCCCCCCTCGACCAGGATGAACACCTTTTTTATCGAATTAAAATTATAGGCGAGGGAATTGACAATAGAATAAATCGTCGCTATCTCCGCCGAGGACCCGGACGCATGCTTTTCCGCGAACTCTTTGGAAAGGTCCACGTAGGCGACTCCGTTCTTGGTTATAAAAAGTTGTCTCAGTTTCGTCTCCGGAGGCAGCGGAGAAATGAAACCTTTGTCCGATCCCTTGATGAGCTCTTCAACGACTCGCCCTGCTTCCTGGACAACCGATGGACCTGTCCCGATCCGTCTCAGTTCCGCATGAAAAAGGTTGTCTTCGTCCGAAAGGAAGAAGACCGTGATCATTCTCGTTTCCAGGGGCTGCTCTGGCTCTGGAGCGCCCGCTGAAGAAACTCCCTCGGCCGCAGGCCTGATCTCTTCCTTCCCCTCGCCTCTAAAGAAAATATAGGCAAAGACAACGAGAACAACCAGGGACAATCCGAGAATAATCCATCTCTTCTTGTCCATTCTTTGACTTTCCTTAAGACGTCAGCTTGATATAGGTGACGAGCCCGCGATAGATGGCCTGGACCACGCTGTTCTGGAATTGCTCCTTGGCCAGCTCTCTCTCCTCTTCCGGATTGGAGATAAAAGCCACTTCGACAAGCACGGCCGGGCAGGCCACTCCCTCTAAAACTTTAAAACGCGCCTGTTTGATTCCCCGGTTGGCCGTGCCTAAAAGCGCATTCAGTTCTTCCTGGATGATTTCTGCAAGCCGCTGACTCTGCTTGAGATAGGCGGACTGGGCCAGATCCCATAGGATCATCATGATCTGGTCTTTGTCTTTTTCCTCGATCGGCTTCTCGAACTGGGCGGAGGTGTTCTCAAGATAGGCCAAGCGCCTCGCTTCCTCGTCCGTGGCATTCAGGCTGAGAAAAAAAGTCTCCGAGCCCTGGGCATTTCTCCGAAGAGAGCTGTTGGCGTGGAGGCTGATGAACAGGACCGCTTTCTGGTTATTGGCGATGGCCGCTCTGTCAGCGAGCGAGATATCCATGTCTTTTTCGCGCGTGAGCTCTACATGATAGGCCAGGTTTCTCTCGATCAGGACCTTGAGTTTCAGGCTGATGGCCAGGGTGACGTCTTTTTCCAATGTGCCGAACTTGCCCTTGGCACCGCTTTCCAGTCCTCCGTGGCCGGGGTCGATGACAATTGTCTTGACGCCTTTCGCCGCCGGCTGGCCTGCCTTTGGAAGAGGCGCCGGCATGACTCCGGCAGGGGGCTTCTCCACACTTTTCGGCGGCTCTGCGGGAGCTTTTTCCTCAGTTTGTGACGGGATATCCGTCTGTCCTTCTGCCTCAGGGTAGAAATCGATGACCAGCTGGCGCTTCTTATCGATGTTGAAAGATTTATACCGAAAGCGGCTGTGTTGAGTTTCAATGAGCAGGAGGTAAGACCCGCTGGCCGTGTTCCAAATGAACGACTTGATAAACCGGCTGCGCAGGGCCTGGGTTTTCAGCCGGAAAGCGGTCGGCGTGCTGATGATGACTTCAAGAAAGTTCTCGTTTTTTTCCAGGCTGACGGGAAAAGTGCTGGGGAAAGTGACGATGACCCGGCTGTACTCCTCATAATCCCGCGCCTCGACTTTCAACACGGGCTGCGCCGCGGCGGAGGAAAGGAGGGAGAAAAAGAGAAGGAAGAGCGTGAACCGTAGTCTCGTTTCTTTAAGGCCTCTCAATTTCGATCAGCGCGACATCATGGTGGAGGCGGCGGGAATTGAACCCGCGTCCGAAGACATTCAGCAGAAACTCTCTACATGCATATCCTCTTCTTTGATCTCGTTCAGGGGCGCTCGAAGAGGAAAAGCACCGAAGAACCAGCCCCAGGAGCATTTCACTCACCAGGTCCAGGGCGCACCAGGTTCGCTATCCTGCTCATCGACGCTTCTCAAGGACCGCAGGAGAGAACTCGAGAAACGGCATGCCTATTTCTTAGGCAGCGAGTGGTTGTGCTTCTGCACTTACTTGGGTCCACCGTTTTACGAGGTGGATGGAATCTCGACATGCAGCTTCTGCCTCACTATCTCCGTCGAATCCGTTCGCCCCCATACCCAAGTAAGTATTATATTTACCCGCCTCCGGCTTGTCAACACGCGAGGCGAAGGTCGCACGAGCGAAGGAATCCGCTCATCCCAGGCATTGTGTCAAAACGCGGAGCCAATTCTGTCCCATGATTTTTTCTATCTGGGATGAAGGATACCCCTTTTTCTCCAGCGCCGCTTGGATCGTGAAGAATCTACGGACATTGTTCAACTCCGGAATAACGCAGTGCTGGGGCAGCTCCTCGAACCCCAGGATTCCTGCCGCCTGCTGTTTTTTCCACCAATCCAAGTCCAGTTTGACGGCTTCCGCATTGTTGTTATTGAGTTTTGCCGCATCGACATTCCCGGCGATGGTGTCGTCATTGGAAAGGCCCACGGCATCGATGCCGCCCACTTTGATCACGTGTTCGAAATGTCCAATATAATGGTCGACGGTGGGCACGGGGTCCTTGGTAATCCAAAAACTGAGGGGGAAGAGGGCGACAATCCCCCCAGAGTCTGCAACGCCTTTGATAACGGGATCCGTCACGCAGCGGGCATTATTGACAAGAGCCCGGCAGCAGGCATGAGAGATAACAACCGGCTTTTTGCTGGTCTTCAGAATATCCCGGCAGAGGATTTCATTCCCATGGGATAGGTCGGGAATAATATTCAACTCGTTCATTTTCTCGATGGCCTTGAACCCGATTTGGGTCAGTCCGGTCCACTGTTTTTCCAGGGAGCCGCCTCCGAAAGGATTAGTGCTGTGGTGAGTCACCTGGCAGATTCTGAGCCCCATTTCATAGAAGACGTCCATAAGGTTCAGGTCATCGCTGAATGGCTCACAGCTCTGGAATTGGAGAAAGACCGCCGTCTTTCCGTTTTGTCTCGCTTCCTGAATCTCGCTTCCTTTCGTGGCCAGAAAAAGCCCCCTGTCATTCTCTCTGAGAAATTTGTTCGCTCGGGCTATTGATTTCAGACAAGGGAGAAACGGCCGGACAAACTTGCCGTCCAGTTCTTCGACGGCGGAGACATCCCAGATAAACCCGGAGAGGCCCGATTTCCAAAAATCGTCTTTATTCCCGCTGTTATCGGCTGAAAGAATAAGTCCATCAAAGTAAAGGGAGTGAGCCCGCCTCTCTTCAGCGACAAGAGAGAGATTGACTTTTTCTTGAGAAAACAGCCTTTTTCCGGCGCCCATGAGCATGAAAGAACTTCCGGCTCCGAGGAGACCTTTGGATATAAATTCTCTTCTTTTCATGGCTTTAACCGATTAAAAACATCGGCTTTCGGGG
>CAZOKP010000034.1:5489-6554 GCA_964580435.1 uncultured Eubacteriales bacterium | reverse complement strand
AAGGAATGGCGGGGCTGGACAAACGATTTTATAAACATCCTTAGAAGGGTCTCCGACTCCAATACTTCAGCCTTCCTAAAAGGTTTTGTTGAGCCTGAGGAGAGGTTGGAGGACGCTTAGGATAAGCGAGTTTGTTGATAATATCAGCAGAACGAGTCGTCACGAGAGCCCATGAGCGAGATGAGCAAAAACATGAGCACCCCTGCTGAACGAAGGAGGTTCTCGTGGAAAATTTGGAAGAAATCGAAAGGGAAGCCGAACGGTTCGCTGTCTTACAGGTTCGAAAGTATCCCCCTTACTACGCTCAGATTCCTGATGCTCTGCTGAGGAGCAAGAGGGTACACGCTGAGGTGAAAGCTCTTGACGGCCTGTTGCACAAGTACTGCAAACGAACCAAAGGGCTCAAAGACCACCCAATTGCAGAGGTGGCAAAACAAACCCTGGCCAACGACTTCGGAGTCAGTGAAGATCGAATCAGAATTTGGCTGAATGAATTAGAGGAGGAAGGCTGGATAAGAACCATTCGCCGAGGCAAGATGCTCGTGAATCGGTATCTCCTGTACCCTATTTCAAAAAAGACTTTCGAGGCATGGATAGGCATAAAACGTGTGCACCTGAAGATTAACCAAGATTACGAGTTAGCCAAGCGATTGAAAGAAGGTCTCTATAAGTGCCCACTTGAAAACACGCGGTCACCGGGGTAAGTAAATTTGTCGATCAGAAGGACGTCAGTGGGAGTGACCGCTTGAAATCAAGCCTCTTATTAAACATGTTTATTTATTATGACTTTTTTTCCGAGAAAGAAAATGAAGAGGGCGGTCTCTTGACCGCCTTCCGCTTTTCCTCATCTGAGTGACACGCCTGTTAAACCGCTGATATATTAGCAGAAAGGTAGGGATTGCGAATCTTGCCTGGCGTGATATAATATTTATAGAAGCGAAGGACTGGTGTTCATGAGAAAAAGAGGATTGCTGGCGGCCGGGTTTCTCCTTTTCCTGTCGGCCGGCCCCCTGGCCCGCGCTCCGAGCGCTCTTGCTGGAAAGGCGCCAGGGCAGGATCAGCCGC
>CAZOKP010000034.1:0-5389 GCA_964580435.1 uncultured Eubacteriales bacterium | reverse complement strand
AAGATAGGAGGCAGTAGCCGCCCTTGCCACCCCCCGCCTAGGTTCGAGACCTCAAAGGAGTGGTGGGGGAATGGTCGGAGAAGGGGCGAGGACTCGGAGGGATTAACGATGAGAAAAGAATGTTATTTTTGTGGAACCGAAGTTGAATTCAGAGACCTAGCCGGAACCTTTACGAAAACCATATCACGAAATATAACCATGTTTGTGAGCTCATCGCCCATGGCCGCTTAGACGGTATTATTGACTGGGACGCCATTGAGGATCGCTTGCGGGGGTTTTACCTGGCCTACTCGGCCGATAGCGTGACAGACGCTCTGAAGGATATTCTCGCGCAATACAAACTTGATAGGCAGAAGACACAAGCAAGGCATCTGGAGGTGTGGTGTGAGAAGGAGGCTCTGGCTGAGATACTCCGCCCCCTCTGTCGAAAGTTCCATGTAGGCTTGGTTATCGGCCATGGAGCGTTTTCTATTACCTGTCGAAAGGAGCTTGCGGAGCGACTAACCAAAGACGGGAGGCCGGCAGTGATCTTTTACGTCAGTGACTATGACCCTGCGGGGTTTATGTTCCGAGATAACATTCAGCAGTCACTTGAGCTTTTCGGATCACCAAAATTTGAAATTTGCCATGTCGCGCTCACACTAGATCAAGTCTGGGCGTATGACCTGCCGCCCCAGATGGTCAAGACCACCGATTCACGCGCTGGGCGTTGGAGGGAACACAGGGGAGAGGAGGTTTGTGAGCTTGATGCCCTCCGGCCCGGAGTGCTCGAGGAGCTTCTTCGCAAGGCAATCGAACAAAATCTGAGTGTTCCTGGAGCGGAGGTTTTGGCAGATCCAACGACCGTCCAGATCCGGGCCAACGATTTTGAGGAGGGCTACAGGCAGAGCCTTCGGCTCATCTCGCTGGCAGGGTTCGTGGCGCGAGCCCAGGCCTTCCAAGCAGTGCTGGCAGAACAGCCAAATGCCGATGCTCTCCGGCTGCGATTATCAGATTGGCTCGAGGAGAGGTGGCTGAACCTCCTGCCAGCCCCGCCCTCAGCTCCCGGTTGCCGGCGCCGCAACGTTTCTGGGGCGCCCGCTAACTCGAAAGCCTGAATCTGATGTAACCCGATGCGCTCCTCTTTTCACACCAAGAAATACTTGATCCCCAAGATAAAGGCAGGGCGTTGGCTGGGGAGTCTGGCATTTTTGTTGCTCGGAATTCTTGTCTACATTGTTCCCGTGCTGCCCATATCCGTATCCTCCGGTCAGCAGAATCCCAAAACTGAATCAGCCCGGCTCAGCGCCGCCGACAAAGAGGAACTGACTGAGGCGCTGCGCCTTAAAGCCGAAATAGGCGAAGAAGTCTGGCCGGGTTTGGGCTCGGCCGATATTCCACTCATCCTCTACGATGAGAGCTTTGAGTTCCTCGTTGGAGGGGTGAATCCTCCCCCGCCTTGGCAGGTCGTCGAGGGAGATGACTTTGCAGGACGGCCGTATTTCAGGCGGGCCGCCCAGAAGTCCCAGTCCTTCGCTGTAGCGGTCGGAGGGCAATGGGCCGGTAGCATCGGCTCTTTTGAACTCATGAGCCGCCGGATTCCCTTGAAGCTTGGCCGAGACTTCCACGTGGCCCTGATCCTCCATGAGGTCTTCCACGCCTTTCAGGCGACTCGGGCGCAGGGGCGCTTTGCCGAAGCAATGGCTGTCTACAGGTCGGAGAGCCGTTATCTCTTCAAAGACGCCGAATTTTCCGCGGCTTGGAACAGCGAGGGGCAAGCCCTGGCCGAGGCGCTCAAGGCGGACGAGCCGGACGCAGTATCCAGCCTCGTTCGGAAGTTTGTGGATATCCGTGACGCGCGACGGCAACGAGCGGCTCTTGGCCCTGACCATGTTTCATTCGAACGCGAACTCGAGTGGCTTGAAGGCCTGGCAAAGTACGCCGAGGTTCGATTCTACGAACTGGCCGCGGCCCGCGCTCTTGATCCAGCACACGCAAAGTATCGACCGGGCCTCCCTTACTGGCAGTGGGATTTTGCGCGTCTGAGGACGAATTTGGGGCAGCAGAGCGGAGACCTTCGCTTTTATCTCAGCGGCCTGGCCGAAGCGAGACTCCTGGACCGGCTCAACCCTGGATGGAAATCAAAGGCTATGGAAAAAGGGGCCTTTCTGGAAGATATCTTGCGGACTGCAATCGTTCATTAATTACCATTAGTTTTGTTCCCTTCTACTCCCGCAGTCTTATCGAACGCAGGCGGAACAGTACTGTTGGGTCGACCGTAAAGATCATGATGAGCGGTTGCTTATGAACCGAACGAAAGACGAGAGCGGCGGCCTGATACTTCTCCTTCCGAAAAATCTTTTTCGAACGGGGCCAACGTTGCAACCTCTTTCGTAATGTTGTATAAATTTATTAGTGGCGATTCACTGTATGAAGTAAGAGGGCGATATCGCCTTACAATATACAGACATACCTTTGGACGGAGGGACAATGAACAAACGTTTTGTCGTTCTCAGCCTGTTTCTGGTTTCGCTTTCTATCATCACCGCCTCCCTCTACGCCATCGGTTTTTCCGACAAGGTCAAGGAATTCGCGCTCTCCAACGGAATGAGATTCCTCGTCTATGAACGACATCAAAGCCCGACCTTTGCCGGAATGATCATGGTCAAAGTGGGAAGCGTGGACGAAAGGAAGGGAGAGACGGGCCTGGCCCATTTCTTCGAGCATATGGCCTTCAAAGGGACGACGGTCATCGGAACGAAAGACTACCAGAAAGAAAAGGTGATTCTCGGGGAGATGGATAAGATCGGCGACGAGCTGGCAACAGAGTACATGAAGGGGGATGCAGCGGACCAAGCCAAGATGAAAGCTCTCAAGGACAAGCTCACCCAGCTTCAAGAGGAGAACAGCAAGTATGTGGTCAAGGACGAGCTGGACAAGTACTACACGGAGAATGGAGGCGAATTTCTCAACGCCAGCACGAGCAATGATACAACCCAGTATTTCGTGATGCTCCCCTCCAACCGGCTCGAGCTCTGGTTCCTGATCGAGTCGGAACGATTCAAGGACCCCGTCTTGAGAGAGTTCTACTCTGAAAGAGATGTCATTGCTGAAGAGAGGCGGATGTACGAGGACAACGATCCGGACGGTTTTCTCGACGAGGAGTTTATGAATATCGCCTTTATTCTCCATCCCTACCGGCATTCGGTTGTCGGCTACATGGAGGATGTCCAAACCCTTTCTAAAGCCAAGGCCCTCAATTTTTATAGAGCCTTCTACATCCCGAACAATATGACTGCGGCCGTTGTCGGGGACGTGAATCTCGAGCAGGTGAAAGCGCTGGCCGAAAAATACTTTGGCGATTTACCGAAGGGCTCAGAACCTCCCCGGCCAAGTTTTATTGAACCGAAGCAAAAAGGTGTGCGCCGGGTGACCGTCAAATTTGATGCCGAACCGAGGATCGAAATAGCCTACCATATGCCGGCTTTCCCCGATAAGGACAACCTCATACTCAGGCTGATAAGCATGATCCTCAGCCGAGGCGATTCTTCGCGGCTCGTCCGCGACCTTGTCACGAACAAGAAGCTGGCCCTTTCAGTTTATGCGGGTGCCAACAGCCCCGGTCAAAGGTATTCTTCCCTGTTTGAAGTCTATGGTCAGCCGCGCTATCCCCATACGCCGGAGGAATTGGAAAAAGCCGTCTCCGAACATCTCGAGAAATTGAAGACGGAGCCGGTTACGCAGCCAGAAATCGACCGGGCCCTGAACCAGGCCGAAGCCTCGCTCTACAGGTCGATCGGATTTGCCGAGAATGTCTTCCTGGCCATGCGGATCTTGCGCAATGTCGTTATCTATGGAGACATGGATGCCGATTTCAAGAGGGTGGAGGCCATGAAGAAAATTACCCCCGCGGATATCATGGATGCGGCCAAAAGGACGTTCAATGAGTCCAACCTGACCGTGGGCACCCTTCTCCCGAAGGAAAAGGGAGGTGAAAAATGAAAACTAAGAAATCGCTCATCTTCTCCGCGGCGATTGTTCTCCTTTTCTCTTCTCTTGTTTTTCCCCAGAAAGATCCGCAGACGCTCAAATTCCCCGAGCTTGTTTTCAAGCCGCAGAAACCTGGTTTCCAGGTCATCAAAAAGGGCGTCGACTTTTATTTCAAAGAGGACAAGGAGCAGCCTTCGACGAATGTTTTGCTCATCTTCAAGACCGGAAGCCTCGCTGATCCAAAGGACAAAGAGGGGCTGGCCTCTCTGACAATGCGCTTGATGAAGAGCGGTGGGACAAAAGATCTCGCCCCCGAACAGGTCGAAGACAAACTCGACTTTCTCGGCTCCACGCTTTCCAGTTACGCCGGGGCCGAATATTCTCAAATAAACCTCTGGACGCTCAGCAAGAACTTTGATGCATCCTGGAAGATCCTGACAGACGTTCTCTTCAATCCGCGTTTTGACCGGGAGCGTTTCGATACAGAGAAGAAAATGGAGCTGGAGGATATCCGGCGGAGGTGGGACCAGCCGATGATGATCGGGTTTTACCTCTTCAATGACCTCCTTTATGGGAAGGATTTTCCCGACGTCCGGCGGACGACCACCCGGAGCGTCGAATCCATCCCACTTGAGGAGGTCAAAGCTTTTTATGACAAGAATATCAAGAACCGGGAAGTCATGGTCGCTATTACCGGAGATTTCAATGCTCAAAAGATTTCCGTTCTGCTGTCTCAGACGTTCAAAAATTGGAGGGCGCTGCCAGCCCCAAAATTCGACCTGCCCAAGGCCACTCTGGCGGCCCGGCCGGGACTCTATTTGATCGACAAAAAGGACATGACCCAGGCCGTCATCTGCATGGGACATCTGGGGATCAACCGCCTTGACCGGGACAACGTAGAGATCGGGATCATGAATTTTATCCTCGGCAGCGGAGGCTTCAATTCGAGATTGATGCGAGAGGTGAGGTCGAATAGAGGGCTGGCCTATGCGACCTTCGGCTCTGTCGGACCGGGCCGGGACCTGGGGAGCTTTTTCAATTTCTGTCAGACAAAAAGCCAGTCTGTTGGAGAGGCGATCAAGTTGATGACAGCCATCATTGCGGACATGACCAAGAATGTTGTGACCCCTGGTGAACTGGATACGGCCAAGAAGTACGAGCAGAATGCCTTTGTCCACAGGTTCGATTCTTCTCAGGCCATCGTCCGTCAGACGCTCTATCAGAAACTCGAAGGATTTCCGGATAACTATTTTGATACCTATATCACCCGGATCAAGAAGGTCAACGAAACGAAGGTGCTGGAAATGGCCAAAAGAACGATGCATCCTGACGCCATAATCATCCTTGTGGTGGGAAAAAAGAGCGAGGTCATCGATCAGCTCAAGGCCCTCAACCTTGGTCAGATCACAGAATTGCCGCT
>CAZOKP010000033.1:0-25782 GCA_964580435.1 uncultured Eubacteriales bacterium | reverse complement strand
CCCCTCTCTATCAGCATAGGACTATCACGGAATTGGAAATGCTTCCAGGGCCAAACCGTCATTTCTTTTTCCTCGGTGATCACTTTGGGCCTTGAAAAGGGCTCAAGCGACCATCACGCGGAGATCAGCCTGAGAGCCCGTCTTACGAGGGCAGCCGCGGGGCCTCAGGCCGCCGATCGGAGCGGGGAGCAGAGCCCTTTTCAAGGCCCCGCTAATACATATTTAGGGTTGCTTCCTGTCGGTCTTGAGCACGACTTCGGTCGCGCCCCAGCTTCCGCCGCTGAGGTCCGCGGCCCGATAGCTCAGCACGTAGGGATTTTTCTTGAGCAGACTGAGGACCATCTGCCGGAGGGTTCCAGTCCCTTTGCCGTGGATGATGCGGACATGATCAATTCCTTTCCGGCGGCATTCTTGGAGGTATTCCAAGATCAGGTCTTTGACCTCTTCGGGCCGGAAGGCATGCAAGTCCAGGACGCCATCAATCGGGACCCGGACCGGTTCATTGGCGCTTGTCATTTCTGCCGAGTTCATTCTATTAGAAACCAACAGAAGACACAACTCAATGGATATTGTGTCCCCAAAATCATTCTGCTAAAATCGGAAGATGAATAAAGTCCTCATCCTCGATTTCGGGTCGCAATACACTCAGCTCATCGCTCGAAAGACACGGGAGCTCGGCGTCTATTCGGAAATTTTTCCGTTTGATACGCCTTTATCTCGGATAAAAAAAGAGGCCTGCGGCGCTCTCATTCTCTCCGGAGGTCCGCGGAGCGTCTACGAAGAAGATGCTCCTCTCCCCGACAGCCGCATTTTCGACTTGGGGATTCCGGTCCTTGGAATCTGTTATGGCTTGCAGCTCATGGCCCATCTTTTAGGGGGCAACGTCGTCTCCTCGACCCGCAGAGAATACGGTTTCGCTCATCTCAAGGTCCTGGACAGGGTAGGATTGCTCAAGGGGATCAAGGATCATGGGCAGGTCTGGATGAGCCACGGCGACCTGGTGGAGAAAATTCCTCCCCAGTTTATCGTGACGGGAAAAACAGCCAACTCGAAAGTCTCGGCCATTGAGTCGAGGGGACGGAAGCTTTTCGGCGTCCAGTTCCACCCCGAGGTCATCCATACCCGGCAGGGCAACAAAATTCTGTCCAATTTCCTTTTTCTTCTGGCGGGGCTCAACCCGGAATGGAGCATGAAGTCTTTCATCGAAAAGAAAGTGACAGAGATTCGCGGGCTCGTGGGGGAGGAGAAACTGATCTGCGGCCTCAGCGGCGGCGTCGATTCACTCGTCACTTCGCTCCTCGTCCACAGGGCCGTTAAAAACAACCTCACCTGCATTTTTGTGGATAATGGTCTTTTGAGAAAAGGCCAGTACGAGGAGCTGATGGATGAGTTCCGGCGCAAGCTCTCGCTCCGGGTCATCGGCGTCGATGCCTCAGAGCTTTTTCTGCGAAGGCTGCGTGGAGTGATTTCTCCGGAGAGGAAAAGAAAAATCATCGGCCGAGCCTTCATCGATATTTTTGAAGCGGAGGCCCACAGAATGGGCGGGGTCAGGTTCCTTGCCCAAGGGACTATTTATCCCGATGTGATCGAAAGCGCGCCAGTAAAAGGGCCGTCCTCGACCATCAAGTCCCACCACAATGTCGGCGGTTTGCCGAAGGGCTTGAAGTTCAAGCTGGTGGAGCCGCTTAAAGAGCTTTTCAAAGATGAGGTTAGGGCTTTGGCCGCAGAGCTCGGAGTGGACAGTGAGTTCATCGCTCAGCATCCCTTCCCGGGGCCGGGCCTGGCCGTGAGGATTCTCGGCGAGGTCACGGCCGAGCGCCTCGCCATCCTCAGGGAAGCCGACCGGATTCTTCTCGATGAAGTCCGCAAGGTCGGCCTTTACAATAAGTTATGGCAGGCCTTTACCGTTTTGCTTCCGGTGAGGTCAGTCGGGGTAATGGGCGATCAGCGCACCTATCAGCAGGTCGTCGTCCTTCGGCTCGTCGAGAGCGTTGACGGCATGACCGCCAACTGGTATGCTGTTAACCCCCGGGTTCTCTCCCGGGTCTCGACGCGGATCGTCAACGAAGTGGCTGGGGTCAACCGCGTAGTTTACGATATAACAACAAAACCTCCGGCGACAATCGAATGGGAATGAGCGCGGATATTTAGTCATGGAGCATTCGTTTATTCATCTTCATAATCACTCCGAGTTCAGCATCCTGGACGGTGCGGTGAAGACCGCCGACCTTGTAGAAGCAGCCTACCAAAACAAGATGCCGGCCGTCGCCCTGACCGACCACGGGAATATCTTCGGAGCCGTGACGTTCTTCAAGCAGGCGAAAGCCCGGGAGATCAAGCCCATCCTCGGTTGCGAAGTCTATGTGGCCCCCAAGAGCCGGTTGGATAAGAATTATGACAGCCGCGACCCGCACCACTTTCACCTGGTGTTGCTGGCAAAAAATGACAAGGGCTATAGGAATCTCTGCCTCCTGCTGAGCAAGGCTTATCTGGAAGGCTTTTATTACCGGCCCAGGATCGATAAGGAACTTTTATCGAACCACGCCGACGGTCTGATCGGACTTTCGAGCTGCCTGAAAGGCGAAGTCTCTTATTTTCTGGAGAGGGAGATGGAGGAGGCGGCGAAGAAAGCCGCTCTCGAGTATGCTTCCTATTTCGGGCCGGAAAATTTCTATATCGAGCTCCAGGACCACGGCCTCGCCCAGCAGAAAGCCGTCAACCCCCGGCTCGTCGAGCTGGCCCAGAAACTCGGCCTTCCGCTGGTTGCAACCAACGACACTCATTATCTCGCGAAAGACGATGCCGAAAGCCACGATGTCCTTCTCTGCATCCAGACAAACAAAAAGGTCAGCGACCAGGACCGGATCCGCTTCAGCTCCACGGAATTCTACTTCAAGTCCGGCGCGGAGATGGCCGACCTGTTCAAGGATGTCCCTGAAGCCATCCAGAACACAACTCACATCGCTTCCCAATGCAATTTCGATTTTCCCTCGGGACACTACTTCCTGCCCCAGTTTAAACCTCCCGACGAAATCTCCCTTGAGGAATTCCTGGCCCGGGTGGCTAAGGACGGGTTCGAGATGCGGCGGGGGACCCTGAAGGAGAGATGGGAAAGAGGGGAACTTGCCCATTCCCGGGAAGATTATGAGGAGAGACTGGAGAGAGAGCTCAAGCTCGTCAACAAGATGGGGTTTGAGGGATATTTTCTCATCGTCTGGGACCTCATCCAGATGGCCAAGGAGAAAAACATTCCGGTTGGGCCGGGCCGGGGGTCGGCGGCCGGAAGCTTTCTGGCCTACTGCCTCGGGATAACGGATATCGACCCGCTGGAGTACGACCTCCTTTTTGAGAGATTCTTAAACCCTGAGCGGATCAGCCTTCCGGATATCGACATCGATTTCTGCGGGAGACGCCGGGGAGAAGTCATCAACTACGTGACCCAAAAATACGGCCAGGAAAACGTCTCTCAGATCATCACCTTCGGGACAATGGCCGCCCGCGCCGCCATCCGGGATGTCGGCCGCGTCCTCGAGGTCCCTCTTACGGAAGTGGACAAGATAGCTAAGATGATCCCCCCGGTCGGTCCCGAATCCACGATCGCGGGCGCCCTGGAAAAAGTCCCCCAGCTGCGGGAGCTGCGGGACAAGAACGCAAAGATCGCCCACCTTCTCGCCGTCGCTCAGAAACTCGAAGGCCAGGTGCGCCATCCTTCTATCCACGCCGCCGGGATCGTCATCACGCCAAAGCCGCTTGTGGAATTCCTGCCGCTCTACCAGTCCGTCAAGGGCGAAATCACGACCCAGTTCGCCATGGGAGATATCGAATCCATCGGTTTGCTCAAGATGGACCTGCTCGGGCTGCGCAACCTGACTGTCATCCAGGATACGACGGAGCTCGTCGAAAAGACCATGGGAGAGAACATCGACGTGAGACAAATCCCGCTGGATGATCAGGCCACTTTTGCGCTTTTCCAGGCAGGGAGCACGGACGGCGTCTTTCAGTTCGAAAGTCCGGGGATGAAAGAGCTGCTGCGCAATTTCAAGCCGGAGGAATTTCGCGACCTCATCGCCCTGAATGCCCTCTACAGGCCGGGCCCCCTCAAGAGCGGCATGACCAATGAATTCGTCAAGCGCAAGAACCATCCTGAGATGGCCGACTATAAATTTCCGGAGCTCGAGCCCATCCTCAAGGAAACGCGAGGGATCATCGTCTATCAAGAGCAGGTAATGAAGATTGCCACGGAGCTGGCCGGTTTTACCCTGGCTGAGGCCGATATGTTGCGCAAAGCCATGGGCAAGAAGGTCACCAGCATCATGAAGGCTCAAAAGCAGAGGTTTGTTCAGGGAGCCAAGAAGAAGGGGATCACTCACGCCAAGGCCACTGAAATTTTCGAACAGATCAAGCATTTTGCCGAATACGGGTTCAATAAATCTCACAGCGCCGCTTATGCCTATCTGGCCTACCAGACCGCTTACCTGAAGGCGCATTATCCTGCCCATTTCATGGCCGCCCTGCTGACTTCAGAGGCTGAGCGGGGGGCGACCCCGCAGGTTGTCAAATATATCAGCGAGTGCCATGAGATGGGGATCCGAGTTCTTCCCCCGGACGTCAACGAGAGCGATTTCAATTTTACGGTTGTGAACGGTGAGGTCCGGTTCGGCCTAGCGGCCGTCAAAAATGTCGGGGAGTCGGCCGTCCGCGAGATTCTCCGGGTCAGGGCCAAGCGCGGCAAGTTCCAGAATCCCTTCGAAGTCGTGGCCGGTGCGGACCCGAGGATTGTCAACAAGAAAGTGCTCGAGAGCTTGTTCAAAGCCGGGGCCTTTGATTCGTTGGGCTGGCGGCGGTCCCAATGCTTCCATCTTATCGACAGCATGATTGAATACAGCCACGGGATCCAAAAAATGAACCTGACTCCGCAGAGCCTTCTTTTTGGCGGGAGCCAGGTGGAGCCTCCCGATATACCCGCCGAGGTCAGAGAAATGCGAGAGTGGGACGAGTCCCTTTTTCTCTCCTATGAAAAAGATGCTCTAGGGTTTTATATCACCGGTCATCCTCTGGCCCAGTTCGAAAAACGCCTCCAGAAGTTGACCTCTCATTCGCTCAGCCAGCTGGACGAGGAAAAGGATTTCAACAGCGAGATCCGGGTGGCCGGGGTCATCGTTTCCCTGAAGTCCTTGAAGACCAGAAAGGACGAGCGGTTTGTCACCTTTGTCTTGGAAGACCTGAGCGGCCGGATCGATGTCGTGGCGTTCCCCGAGTGCTATAAAAAGTATTACGAAACCCTGAGGGAAGGAAACCTGGTCTGGGTCAAGGGCAGGTTCATGGGCGAGGGGGACAACCGGCGGGTCAGCCTGGTCGAGGCCATGCCCCTCATGGAAGCCTTTCAGAAACAGGCAAAAAGAATCATCCTGAGGATCTTTCTTCCCGGTCTGGAACAGTCCGTCGTCGAGGAATTGAAAGAGCTGCTGGAAAAGAATCCGGGGCAGTGCCCTGTTTTCTTCGAGCTTGAGACGCCGCAGGCTTACCGGGTCATCGCCCAATCCCTCGAGGTCAGGGGGGTCGTTCTTAGCGATGACCTCAGCAGCAGCGTGGAGAGGCTGCTGGGAGAGAATTCGGTCCTGATCGAATATTAAGAGCGGTTTCACTTCCATGATCAGGGGGCTTTGTAAAGGGCTTTGCTCCCCGCTCCGATCGGCGGCTTGGATGGGCTCGGGGGTGTGGGCTCGAAGGCACGCGAATTTGCTCCCGGCCCGGCGTGGGTCCTGTCATGGTGCGTCCCCACGCGTCCTCGCTAAAGACCTCCCCACCCACCACCATTCGCTCGGCCGTCGCGGGGACTATCACCATGCCGCCCACGCCTCTATATTTGCTACCCCAACGGCCTTCTCCGCCCACACCCGTCGCCCTAACAATTTAAGGAGGGCTGCGGGTGCCCTCGTAGACGGGCTTTCAGGCTGATCTTTGCGTTATGGTCGCCACAGCCCTTTTCAAAGCCGGCGCTTGCTTCGTCCCGAAACGGCCGGCTATCTGGAATTCGTGCGAAATTGACAGAACGAAGAGAAAAGTGTTAATTAAATGTGACATTTTCTTGGTCTTCTGAAGAGTGAAATGGCCTACAAACTTGTTGTCGCCGACAGCAGCCCTTCGGTCCAGAAGATTGTCCAGATGGCTTTTTCCGGGCCGGATTTCGAAGTCTATCCACTCGAGGATGGGCAACAAGTCCTCGAGTCCATCGGACGGATCAACCCGGATGCTGTCCTTCTCAGCCTGGCCCTTCCTTCCAAAGACGGCTACGAGATCAGCCATTATTTGAGAAGCCGGGAGGATTTCAAGAAGACCGTGCTTGTTCTCCTCAAGAATGCATTCGAGCCTCTTGATGCCGAAAAAATGAACCGCCTCGACTACGATGGGATAGTCCAGAAGCCCTTTGATTCGGAAGAATTGGCCCGGCTGGTCAGAGACGTCATCGATAAAAAGAAGGGGCCGCACTCGCTGCCTGAAGAGTCACTCCTTGAAGAAAATCCCGCCGCGGCGACGCTTCCTCTTTTTGAAGAGCCGAGCTTCCAACCTTCCTCCTCTGCGTCTCGGTCCGAAGACGAGCTCGAGGAAAAAATCAAGCAGGTCATGCGAGAAGAAATCCTTGCGGTGGAGAGGGAGCTCGAGAAGAGGTTCAAGGCGTCTCTGAGGGCTGAGCTGAAGGACTGGCTGGACAAAGAGCCCAAAAAGTCGCCCTAGAACGAAAGAGCAGAGTAATAAGAATGCCCACGAAAGAAAAGAAGATCCTCGAAAAATCCTACGACCCCAAGCAGGTGGAGGAGAAATGGTCCAAGTTCTGGATCTCGGAGAAAATATTCAGTCCTGATGTCCCCTCGACGAAACAGAAATTTTCGATGGTCCTTCCGCCTCCCAATGTGACGGGTTCCCTTCATATGGGTCATGCTCTCTGTTTCACTCTGCCGGATATCATCGCCCGCTGGCGGAGAATGCAGGGATATAACGTCCTCTGGCTTCCCGGCACGGACCACGCCTCCATCGCCGTCCACAATGTGATCGAGCAAAGCCTGGGCGACAAAGGGCTTAGCCGGGAGAAGCTCGGCCGGGAGGAGTTCCTGAAAGTCGCCTGGGACTGGAAACAGAAATACGGAGGTATCATTACCGGTCAGCTCAAAAAGCTCGGCGCGTCGCTCGACTGGACGCGCGAGCGTTTCACCATGGACGAGGGATTCTCCCGGGCGGTGAAGCACGTTTTTGTCAGCCTTTATAGCGAAGGCCTGATCTACCGGGATTATTATCTGGTCAACCGCTGCCCTCGCTGCAGCACCGTTCTTTCCGATATCGAGATCGAGCACCGAGAGCTCCAGGGCAAGCTCTATTTCATTCAATATCCTTTCCTCGACGGCCAGGGCGGAATCGTTGTCGCAACCACCAGGCCAGAAACGATGTTGGGCGATACGGCAGTGGCGGTCCATCCGGAAGATGAGCGCTACCGCAGATTCCACGGGAAAAAACTCCTCTTGCCCTTGGCGGGCCGCAAAATCCCCGTGATCACGGACTCCCGTGTCGAGAGAGAATTCGGGACCGGCGCCGTCAAGGTCACTCCGGCGCATGACCCGGTGGACTTCGAGCTGGGCAAGGAGCACCACCTCGAGCAGGTCATTGTGATCAATGGCTCGGGGAAGATGACCGAAGCAGCCGGCGCGGAGTTCAAAGGCCTGGACAGGTTCGAGTGCCGCAAAAAAGTTCTCCAGCGGCTCGAGGAGTTGGGGCTGTTGGTCAAAGTCGAAGACTACCAGCACATGGTCGGGCACTGTTACCGCTGCAGGACGGTCATCGAGCCGCATCTGAGCTGGCAGTGGTTCGTTAAAATGGCGCCCCTGGCCAAAGAGGCCATCCGCGTGGTCGAGGACGGGACGATCGAGTTCATCCCGCCGAATTGGGCCAAGAACTACTTTGAATGGATGTACAAGATCCACGACTGGTGCATCTCCCGCCAGCTCTGGTGGGGGCATCGGATCCCGGCCTGGTACTGCCGGGCCTGCGGAGAGATCGTCGTGGCCATGGAGACGCCGGAGAAGTGCCCGAAATGCGAGAGCGGCAAACTCGCCCAGGACGAGGATGTCCTGGACACGTGGTTCAGCTCGGCCCTCTGGCCCTTCGCCACAATGGGCTGGCCGGAGAAGACGGCGGACCTGGAGATGTTCTACCCGACCGACCTCATGGCGACGGCCTTTGACATCATCTTTTTCTGGGTGGCCCGGATGATCATGATGGGCCTCAAGTTCACCGGCCGGATCCCCTTCCGCCATGTCTTTATCAACGGGTTAGTCCGGGACTTCCGACGGCGGAAGATGAGCAAGTCCGAAGGGAACATCATCGACCCCCTGGAGATGATCGATAAATACGGCACCGACGCGCTGCGCTTCACCATGGCGGCGCTGGCCATTCCGGGCATGGACCTCTCGCTTTCCGAGGAACGGATGTTGGGCTACCGGGCTTTCGCTAACAAGATCTGGAACGCTTCCCGCTTTGTCTTGATGAACCTTGACGAAAAGGACCACGTCATCAAGGACAATGAGTTGACCCTGGCCGACCGCTGGATCCTCAGCCGGCTCTCCGGGATCACTGCAGACCTGGAGGCCGCGCTGGAGCAGTATAAATTCTATGAGGCCGCTGAAAAACTCTATCATTTCACCTGGCATGAGTTTTGCGACTGGTATATCGAAATGGCCAAGCCGAGCCTTAAGGCAGAAAATGGGACCACGAAGGCAGTGCTGGCCCAGGCCCTTGACCAAATCCTCAGGCTTCTCAGCCCGTTCATGCCTTTTATCACAGAGGAAATCTGGCAGCACCTTCCCGTCCACGGCAAGTCTTTGGCCCTGGCCTCTTTTCCGAGCTCTCGACCGTCCTGGCGAAACGAGCGGGCGGAAGAGGAGATGCGCCTCCTTCAAGACCTCGTGGTTGAAGTCAGGACGATCAGGGCCGAGAACAAAATCCCGCCCCAGCAGAAAATTAAGATTTGGCTGCGCAGCCCCGGAGAAAAAGAGAAGGAGCCCCTGCCTGAAATCCGAACCTATATCCTCGCTCTGGCCAATAGCTCGGAGATCCGCCTCTGGGACCATTTCCCTCCCGAGAAGGGGCTCCTGAAAGGAGTTGCCGGAGGCTGGGAAGTAGCCATCCCCCCAGAAGGTATGTTTGACCTCAAAGCCGAGACATTGCGACTGGAGAGGGAGATCAAAAAGATCCAGGCCGAGATGGAGAAGGTCGAGGGCAGGCTCCAGAGCCAGGATTTCATCGAGAGGGCGCCGCAGCCCATCATCGAGGAAGCGAGAAAGAGCGTTGAGCGACTACGGGATAAAAAGGCGAAGCTCGAAAAGAGCCTGGAGCACTTAGAACATTAGCCGCTTCTAAAAGTCGTTTTTCTTATGAATATCGGGACCGTTATCCAGAGTTTTGAGACATCGACGTCCACGAACGATTTGGCCAAGATGTTGGCGGAGAAGGGGGCGGAAGAGGGGACGGTCATCATGGCCGAGGAGCAAACAAGAGGAAGAGGGACAAAAGGCCGGAACTGGGAATCTCCGCGCGGAAAGGGGCTTTATGCTTCCGTCATTCTCCGGCCGAAGCAGAAGGACATTTCTCTTCTTCCTCTCATGGCCGGAGTCGCCTGCGCAGACGCCATCCGCGGCGCCACAGGCCTCAAAGTTCATCTCAAGTGGCCGAACGACATCGTTTGGCGAAAGAAAAAGCTCGGGGGCATTCTCTGCGAGAGCGGATTTTTAGGGGAAGCGGTCACTTATGCTATCTTGGGCCTGGGCCTGAACGTGAGCCAGAGGACGAACGATTTTCCGGAAGAGCTTCGCCCGAGCGCCACTTCGCTCCATCTGGCCCTGAAAGAGGAGGTGGACCGGGCCGAGCTTGAGCGCATCCTTTGGCAGGCGCTCGACCGCTGGTACGAGCTGTTTAGCCGGGGGAAGGTCGAGAAAATCATCAGAGCCTATGAGGCTTACTTGATTATTCCCATAGGAAAAGTAGTAATTGTCGCGAGAGAGGGAGCGGCCCTTTCCGGAGTCTTCCTCGGGATCGATCCGCAAGGGAGGTTGAGGCTGGAGAAAAACGGACAAGAGATGGCCTTGTCCCCGGCGGAAATCCAGGGCATCGAACAAGACGATTTTTGAAGATGATATTTCCCGGGAAAATCAATCTTGCCCTGATTATCTCGGATGCAGATAGAGAAATGGGTGGCCAACTTCTTGTCGATTACGATGGAGGCGAGGGAAGATAAATGCTATCATACAGGAAGGAGAAAGGAGCCATGCTATTAGCCTTTGACATAGGGAATACGACAGTCGCGCTGGGCGTTTTTTCGGGTAAGAAGCTGCTCAAGGAGTGGAAAGTCATGTCCGAGAGAGAGAAGACGAGCGATGAATACGGTATCATGCTGCTCGAGCTCCTGCGGGCCTCCCAGCTTGACGCGGCAGCCATCGGAGGAACGATTATCTCCAGCGTCGTGCCTCCATTGACCCCCGTCTTCCAAAGCCTGTGCCAGGACCTTTTCGGGCTCAAGGCGCTAGTCGTAGGCCCGGGCCTTCGGACCGGAATGCCCATCCTCTACGAGGCTCCCCTCGAAGTGGGTGCCGACCGGGTAAGCGCTTCTGTAGCGGCTTTTGAGAGGCATGGCGGGCCTTGCATTATCGTCGATTTCGGAACGGCCACGACATTTGATGCGGTGACGGAAAAAGGGGAGTATCTCGGCGGGGCGATCGCGCCCGGGGTCCAGATTTCCGCTGAAGCGCTTTACCTCAAGACAGCCAAGCTGCCACGGATCGAGATCGTCAAACCGAAAAAGGCCATCGGCCGGACCACAGTGGCCAGCATGCAATCCGGGCTTTATTATGGGTACATCGGTCTGGTCAACAACATCATTGCCGAGATCAAAAAAGAGCTGGGAGAGAAAAGCAGGGTTGTTGCCACGGGCGGATTTGCTGCTCAAGTCACTCCTGAGATCAAAGCCATCCAGCATTATGAGCCTAATCTCGTGCTGGAAGGGCTGCGGATCATCTATGAAAGAAATATGGAGGATAAGCAGGGCGCCTGAGAGACGCTTGCCGAGAGAGACAGGATGGAACGCCGGGCGCTGAGGAGCCGCTACTTCCAGGAAATTGCCCAGGTATTCTTTGACCTCAGAGGCGCGCCCTTTGTCCTCTCCTCCAGGGACATGGTCGCCATCGCCTCCTGGGAGGAGACGGGCATTCCGCTTCGTGTTGTTTTGGAGGGGATTCGAAGAGCCTTTGAAAATTACCGGAAGAGGCAGGCCGGGGGCCGAAAAATGTCCTCCCTCTCCTATTGCAGTGCCGAAGTATTGAAGGTTTTCGCCGAGTTCAGGGACCGGAGCGTAGGCCGCCGGAGCAAAGAAGCCTTCCGGGAGGAGAAAAGAAAGAAGGTGAGAATCGAAGTAGAGAGGTTTTTGCCGTCCCTTTCTCCTGAAGTCGGGTGGCTCAAGGACATCTACGTGGAAGCCCTTCAGGTTCTCTCACGAAAAACGGTCAGCGAAGAGACGCTCGAAAAGATAGAGGAGGACGTCGAAGAGTTGATCCTCCGCAACGCCCCGGAGGCCGATAAAGCCGAAGTTGGAAAGCGTGTCCGGGCTGAATTTCGAGGCCGGCCGGGTCGAGAGGCCCGGGATATCTATAGAATCCAACTGATCAAATTCATCCGAGAAAAATACAAGATCCCCCACCTCAGTCTTTTCTACTATTGAGATGATGGAAGAAAACCTGCTTTCTGTGTTGAGGCAAAAACGGAACGGCCTCTCTTTCCATCAAATCGCCCGCCTCATGCGTCTTGGGGTGAAAGAGCAGAAGAAGTTGCGCCGTGCTTTGAAGGAGCTCCAGAAGCGGGCTGTGGTCCTCAAGAATAAGGACTCTTACTTTGTGCCGCACGAAAGAAGAGTCATCAGGGGCGAATTCCTGTCCTCTTCGAGAGGATTCGGGTTTGTCCGGCCCGAGAACAAAGAAATGGAGGATGTCTTCATACCCGGCCGGCACTCGCTCGGGGCCCTCACGGGCGATATCGTCGAGGTTCTCTACGAAGAGCGGGGGAAGAGAGGAAAGCCGGAAGGGAGGATTGTCCGCATCCTCGAAAAAGGCCGGGAGACGGCTCTGGGAATTTATGACGAGCGATTCGGCCAGCCTTTTTTTGTGCTCCTGGACTCGGGTTCATCCGAGGAGATCCCGCTCGCTTCCAAAGGATCTTTCACCTTAAAGCCCGGTATGATCGTTGAGGTGAAAAGAGATAGCTGGACGCTCAAAAGCGTCTTGGGCCGGCCCGATGAACCGGGGGTTGACACGCAGGTCGTTATCAAGCAACACAATTTAGCCGCCGCCTTTTTGTCCGCCACTCGAATGGAAGCGCAGCGAATCTCCCGCCGGATCTTGGCCCAGGACAGAGCGGGGAGGAAAGATTACCGGCGCTGGCGCACGATGACGATTGATGGAGAAACGGCTCAGGACTTTGACGATGCGGTCAGCGTGAAGAAGCTCGCTTCGGGGCATTTTCTTTTGGGCGTTCACATCGCCGATGTCTCGCACTATGTCAAGCCGGGATCCGCCTTAGACAAGGAGGCCTTGCAGCGCGCTACGAGCGTCTATTTTCCCGACCTCACCTTGCCCATGCTTCCGGAAGAGCTGTCCAATGACCTTTCGAGCCTTCGGCCCAGAAAGACGAGGCTGACATTTTCCGTGCTGCTCGAGATCGATCAGAACGGCCGGGTGGTGAAATCGGAATTCCATCCTTCGATCATCAAGACGGCGGAACGAATGACCTACACGTCTGTGTTCAAGATTTTCGGGGGAGACGGAGATGAACGCCGAAAATTTGCAGCGCTGGTCCCGGATTTATTGCTGATGAGAGAGGTCGCTTCTCTTCTGCGGAAGAGAAGGGAAGATGCGGGAAGCCTCAATTTTGACCTCCTCGAACCTGAACTCGTCTACCGGGAAGGCAAACTCCAGCAGGTGGCCGCTTTCGAGGCGAATGAAGCCCACCATCTCATCGAGGAATTCATGGTAGCGGCGAACGAGGCCGTTGCGTCAGCCTTGACCCGGAAATCGCTGCAGGCCCTCTACAGGGTCCATCCCGCTCCCGGGCTGGCCGACCTGGAAGAACTGCGCGGGCTGCTGGAGCATTTTGGTTTCTTCCTGCCGAAGCCCGAGAAGGTGACCGCAAAAGATTTGCAACGGATCCTGAAACAGGTGGAAGGGAAGCCCGAGGAAAAGTTCATTCAATTCCAGGTCCTCCGCGGCCTTCGGATTGCCGTCTATTCTGCCGAAAACACGGGACATTACGGTCTGGCCAAGAAAGAATATACCCATTTCACCTCTCCCATCCGGCGCTATCCTGACCTTATCGTGCATCGTCTGATAAAAGCTGCCATCCGAGGAGAAAAACTCCGGATCCCTGCGCTTCCTTCCCTGGCTCTTCACTGCTCCGAGCGGGAGAGAGCGGCCGACGAGGCGGAGAAGCGGCTGGTGGAATGGCGTATCTTCCGCTTCCTCAAGAGCAAGCTGGGAGAGGAAGTCGAGGGGCTCATTGTGGACATAACGAAGGCCGGTGTCGTGGTTGAGCTCGAAGATTATTTTGTCGACGGCCTTATTCCTTATGCCGACCTCGACGGTGACTACTATCACAGAAGGTCGCAAAAAACGCTGGTGGGAAGGCGGTCGGGGAGAAAGTTCGATTTAGGGGAACGAGTCAAAGTCATCCTGGCTTCGGTGGACCCCATCCGGCGCCGGATGGGCCTGGTCCTGAGCCGGGATTCCTCTGGGGTTTCCCGATGAACACCTGTCGCTTCGAAGCTTCCGTAGTCCTGGAAAAAGCCGCCGGGACTCCGCCCGCTCAAGCTGTGCTCGTGATCCGGGGGCAGAAAGTTCCAGCTGTTCTGCGTCTTTATGAGCAGGCCGAGGAAGCGGAGGCGCGCCGGTTTTTTATCCAGGTTTCGACCCGGCGCCCCCTTTCTTTGAAATGGAAAGACCCGTTCGAAGTATTGGACATGGAGAGAAGTGGATCCGTCGGCTGCGGCGTTGTCCTCAATCCCTTCCTGCCAGAGAGAGGCAAATTCAAGAAAGAAGCCAGGATCGATTTCCTGTTTGCTCTTTCGGGAAGCGAGAAGGAGATGCTCGCCGGGCTGAGCCGGGAAAAAGGAACAAAAGGGCTGAGGGAACAGGAGATCTGGGAATTCGCCGCTCTCGGCGAGGAGAGGATTTTGCGCCTGGCTGAAAAGCTGGAGGAGGAAGGGGAGGTTAAGATCATCTCCTTTTCTCCGCTCTATCTCATCTCTCAAGAGAGCTTTGACTTTCTCGGCGAAAAGATTCTTTCTTTTATTGAACAGATCCGGCAGCGGCACCCGGCCCAAAGAGGCATCGCGCTGGAGAGAATCAGAAAAAGATTTGACCTCAACGAGAAGGTCCTGGCGCTGGCCGTCAAAACGCTCGAAAAAAAGGCCCTGGTCCACGAGGTCGGCCAGAGGCTCGCTCTTCATTCGGAAGAGGTTGTGCTTTCTCCTCACGAAGAAAAAATCCTCCAGCGACTCGAGGAGATGTGTCTCAAGGGAGAATTTCAGTCTGTTTCCATGGCGGAAATCCAGAAGGAGTTTCGCCTTTCGGCCGAGCGGTTGGAGCGCCTTCTTGCGCTTCTCATCGAAAAAGAGAAGATCATTCCGGGGCCGGAGGGACTCTACATCCATTCTCGTTGGCTGGACGACATCGTAGGCAAAGTGAGAGCTCTGGGTAAGAAGGAGATGACCGTTCAAGAATTCAAGGCGATGACCGGCCTAAGCCGGAAGTATGCAATTCCCCTTTTGGAATTACTGGACCAGATGAGAGTGACGCGGCGGAAAGGTCCGCTGAGGGAAATATTATAAGGCCCGGAGCGGTCTGACTCGCAGCCCTGAATCCCCAGTTCACGAACGAAGAATCCGGCAGAATCACGAACGGCTTCCTGCGCTTTTCCCGGGTATCCAGGTGAAGCAGAAAGAGCTCGATGCCGGCCGCTCCTTGAAAGATGACCGCTTTTCTCATCCTCTGGTAATAGTCAAGCGCAGTCTATTCGGAGGGCCTGGTTTTCTGGGCGAAAATGTATGTCTCGAGCATATCGTCAAAAAAAGCTCTGATCCCGGCCTCGAACCTCGCCCGCGTGTACCGCTGAGCCTTTTGGTGGGCTGATTGCCCTAGCGCCCGCACGAGTTTTCCGTCGCGGAAGAGTCTCAGCGTATATTCGAGTAGCTCGGCCTTGGACCTCGCCCTGAATCCATTCACGCCGTGATCCACGATTTCCCTGAGTCCGCCTCCGTCATAGACGATCGGGACCGCTTCGTTCTGCATCGCCTCAACGGTGGTCATGCCGAAATGCTCGATTTCGGACGGATCTTCGTGTTTGAGTCCGCACATATGCCAGAACAACGTCGCTTCCTGGTACAGGCGCTTCAGTTCTTCGACAGGCAGATTGACCTTCAGTTCGATATTTTGACCCCGATGCCCGGCGATCATCTTTTCTAATCCGTCGAGATAGGGATTGTCCGGGCTGCTGCCGCCCGCTAGAATGAACGTCCAGCTTGTGGCGATTTCCGGCCATTTCTCGTTCAGGCTCTGGAACGCCTCGATCATTTCCTTCTGCCTTTTGGCGCCTTCCACTTCGAACCTCGCCACGGAGAGGATGAGTTTCCTTTTGGGAAGCCCCGCCGCCGCATTTCCCATATCGACAGGAGGATAAATCTGCTTATGCGGAGTGAGCTTCCATTTCTTCTCGACCCACTCGGCGGTATAGAGGCTGTTGCAGACCACATGGGTATAGCGGTCGGCGTAAAAATAGGTTCGGGGCCTTCTCTCGGGGAAATGACAGACCAGAACGGAGAGTCCGGATAACGGATAGACCATCTCGTTCATGCTGTTATTGATGAAAATATCGTAGCCGCCGCTTTCTCGGCTGACCAAATGGAAAGGGTTCCTGGTTTCATGGGGAATGATGGCCGGGTCAAGATGCCGAAACCCCCTCTCCTCAAAAAAGGGGAGCTTGATGACCTTGATCCGGCAGGCGGACAGGTCGAGGCCGTACCAGTCCAAGAAATCCTCGTGGCTGACCTCATGGTTGACGATCAGGGTGATGTCGAATCGGTCCTGGAGCGCCGAAGCCATGGTCAGCCCGTATTTTTGGGCTCCCCCGATAAAATGGAAAGCGTGATCATAGATGGCCAGGGATGGCCTGCGGAGATGGAGCGCGACCTCGGCCCGCATCACATGATTATAGGCAGCCTGGATTCCCTGAGCCACAGAAATTTCGCCGGTTTCTTTGGCCAGTTCTTGAATTATTCTCTCTTCTTTTGACATGGGAGGTCGGCTCCGGCGCAAACACCAGGCGGCGCTAGTCTTGAACAGGCAGTTTCCGGCCTTCGGCCGTGTTCTCGAGCCGTTCCAGGTTTGCCCGCAGGTCTTCGAGCTTGGCCTTGAGGACAACCAGGCTTTCTTCGCAGGCGCTGATCTGTTCCTGGATCTGTTTCATCCTTTCCTTATTGTGTCTGGTCCGGAGAAGCAGGGCTTGGTACAAATCGACGGATTGCCGGTTGAACCGAATCTGTTTATCCAGAAAGAGGTCATTGTAATCGGCCAGACTCTGGAGCAGAAATCGCTTGAGAGTAACGATGGGCCGGCCGATGACTTTTCTGTGGGACGTGATGGGTTCTTGGGCCGGCCGCGAGTCGATCTTTCTCTTTATGGAAGCGATGGACTCGGCGATGTAGGTCTCCAGCTCCCGTTCCGAAAACTCCTCCAGATGGGCGGGAAAGGACCGGTCTATTTCTTTGTTGGCCAGTTCCTTGATGTCCTCGATCTCCCTCCTTTTCCTGTCCAACTCTTCTTTTAATCGCTGGATCTCCTGGGCCACAGTTTCTTCCATTTTAGCCGGCTGGGACACTCCTTTTTAGTCGCTGCTCGGATTTTATAATCAATCCTTTTTTATTTCAAGATGACGCCTGCTCAGCAGTTTTTTTGCCAGCACGCTCCGGACTTGACTCACGGTGATCCCTTGAATGCAGCGCGCTTGATCGAAGCGGCAATTTTCCGAACACGGATTGCAGGTCAGCCCCAGGCGAACGGTTTCATGATCTTTGCCCCACGGCCGGAAGCGCTCGTACTCACCCGGGCCGAACAGACCCACCGACGGAACGCCGGAAGCTGCCGCTATGTGCATCGGGCCGGAGTCGTTGCCGATGAACAGGTTGCAGTGCTTCAGGACCGCGGCCATTTCTCGCAGAGTTGTTTTGCCGGCGAGGTTTATCGTGAGACGGATCTGCAATCCCCTTTCCATTTGACCCGCTAAATCCTGCTCGCCTTTGTCCGCGATAATCAGGACAGTGGCCTTGCAGGTTTCTTGCAGCCATCGGCCCAATTCGATGAAACGATCCGCCGGCCAACGGCGGTAGGCCCAAGCCGCTCCAGGCGCTAGGGCGATCAGAAAGTCCGTTGGAACGATGCCGTATCGGTTGAGGAGATTCTTGGCGAATTGTTCGTCCTCCCGCGAGGTCCAGACCTCAAGATGTGTATCTTCAGGCTGCGCCCCCAGGAAATGGAGGATGTCCAGTTGCCGTTCAATTTCGTGCTTGAGAGCGCCCCGGACAGGCCCTTCGGTCGTCAAGCGGTTCACGTCGCCCAGGCGATGGAACAGAAAATCACCGGGGCCGTTGATATAGGCAATGCGGCGGGGAGCGCCGCTCGTGTACATCAGGATGAGCGCCGCAGCCTGACAGGCATCGTTATTCCACCGGAGCGAAATGGCCGTGTCGAAATAATGCTTCCACAGGCGGCGGCCGGCCAACCGTGATGCCTCCAGCCACCAAAGGAGGTGGCCGCGAAAGGCGTCCTTCCAATGTCTAACCGTTCTCCAGCGGAACGGGATCACCTCGTCGATATAGGGGCATTTTTCGACCAGGTTGAACATCCTGGGCTGGACCGCAAGAGTGATCCTGGCGCGGGGCAGGAAGCGCCGCAGCTCGCGAAGAAAAGGGCTGGTCAGTATGACATCGCCGATATCAGCCAGTTGGACGACCAAGACCTTTCGGGGTTGAGGGGCAGCGGTTGAGGTCGATTTGCGCTGGCGGCCGCGTAACAGAAAGAATCCTTCATAGAGGACGGGGAAAACAAGCAGCGCGATGAAAGAGGAGGATTTTTGAAACGCGGCCCTTATTTTCTGGGCGAGAAAAGGCGGTTTCAGGAAAGCTCGGGTGAGAACGATCAGACTGCCCCATTTCAGCCATCGCTCGGCTCGACGGATGAGTCGCGTCATGGGTTCAGGACGCGCGTCCCCCGCCGTTGACGGAAGTTCTTTTGATTCCCGTCCCGGAAGAGCGGCGGCCGCCTGCCCTGCGGCGTCCATCAAAATTTCCTCTAGGGCATCAACCGATCGGTCGAGCCCAAACCGCTCTTCAATAGTGCTCCTGGCCTGTGCGCGCAGGGATTCAAACAGCCCCGGCTCCTTGAGCAGCCGCAGGACTTCGCTGGCGCACTGCTCCGGGTTCTCTTTAGGAATGACCAGGGCGTTTGTTCCCTCTTTGAGGATTTCTGAATTCCCGCCTGAGGACGTGCTGACGACCGCCGTTCCACAGGACATGGCTTCTAACAGGGAGATGGTCAGCGGTTCCTCTTTCGCTGAGGGAAAAACGAAGATGTCATGAGCCTGATAAAGGCTGGGCATTTTTTCGCTCGGAGTATAGCCCGAAAAAATCAGGTTATTGAGAACGCCGCGATGGGCGCCCAAATCGCGCAGATAGGTCACAAAGGAAGGACAATCCTGATCGTCTCCCGAGATCGTGAGAGACAGATCAGCGTAGCCCCGCTCCTTTTTCAATATCCCCAACGCTTCAATGGCAATATCAATACCCTTTTCAGGCCCGACTTTCCCGACGTAAAGCAGCCGGCTCGGTGCCTGTCGGCTAGCTTGCTTATAGGAAAAACGGCCGAGGTCGATCCCCCAGGGAACCACCGGGGCCTGAGCCACGGGCCGGCCAACCTGCATGGCCATGTTCTTGAGAAAAGCGCTGGCAAAGATCACGCCGCTTAGGTCTAAAGGCTGCGAAGGGGGGACAAGCCCGAAATGACGGCTCAAAAAGCGAAGAACCCTGGAGCCCCCTCTGTCCTTTGGCCAGACCTGATACCAAGGGTCTCTTTCCCAAGTGGCGAACCAGTCCGAAGAAACGTAGAAACAGGTGGGCAGCCCCATGTCCTGGCCCAATAGAGCAAGAGAGACAGAGACCTGGGAAAGGTCGAATAGAAAGATGACATCCGGCCGAAAGTCCTGAAAAAGCCTCCTGGAAAGAGTCTGATTGGCCAGCTCCTTAAGAAAAACGGCATGCCAGTGCTGCGTTTCCTTAGAATCTCTTCTAAGCCAGCCGTGAACATCGCCTGTGCTGTGTTGCTTTTTTGACTCGAGAGCGCCGGTGAGGACCTGGACATGGTGTCCGCGAGCCTTCAGGGATTCGACGATATTCCGGCAACCGAGTGTGGAGCCGGTTTTGCGCTCGGGGGGATAGAAGTTAGAAATGACCAGTACTCGCACCACCTGCTCGCTTCTCTGGCGCAGTATCTCATCAAGAAGCCGATGGCTTGTTATCTTCTTTCTTCTTCTTGGTCAAGGCGGATTTGAGTTTTTCGGCAAAGATCCCAAAAGATGTCTCTTTCGGCGCGACTTGCTTGAATTCTTCTTTCTTCTCTTTGCCGGCGGACTCCTCTCTCTCGGCCTCGGCTTCTTTTTCTTTGACGGCCGAGAGCGCCTCCTGCTCGGATTCAGCCAGCTCTATTTTCTCTTCGATGACTCGCCTTTCGCTTTTGCGCGGCTTGAGGATCCTTTCCCCCTCTGCTTTGACTTTCTTTTTCTTGACCGGCCTTTCCTTGGCTGCCGCGGGAGCTTCAATCCTGGCTTTCTCGACGGCTCCCGCCCGTATGGGAACAGGCTCGAACTCCTCCGCCATTTCCTGTTCCCCGGAAGGAACGGCCTCTTCCAGGAGAGCTTCCGGAATCGCCTCTGAACCCGGCATCTCCGTGACTTCAGCAGGAATTTCTGGCTTGATCTCCTCGACAGCGATGACGGGCTCCCGGTAGTAGTAGATTCCCTTCTTCTTCTCCGAAGAGCTGAATTCCGGTGAATTGAGAAGAGTGGTTTCGACATCCTCCTGAGTCGTTTGCTTCAGGACATCCACCAGATGATAGGCCCTCAGGAAGTGGAGGGAATGATCATCGGATTCAAGCCCGAATTTCTTAAAGACAAGGATCAGGAGCTCGTGCAGGTTCCTGTCATCATTCTGGACATGAAGGGGGAGGAGCTGGGCCAGGGTCTCTTTCTCCAAAAAGATGATCTTGTTCGGCAGGGAGAAAGTGAAGGCTTCCTCTCCGGCGTCGTTGAATTTATCCTCTTTCGGGTCATAGGAGAGCTGAGGCACAGAGATTTTCTTTTTCGATTTCTTGAGCCAAAAGTTGAACTGATGGAGATTTTTTCTTTCGAGCGTGAGACTTGTTCCCTGGGGAATGTTCGCGGCCCGGAAAAAATCCTTGAGGCCCAAAAAGAAGCAGCCCGAGGGATAATAATAAACCGCGTAACTCTTCGCTTCTTCAGCGTCGAAAAAACTGTATTCGCGGGCGTGAGAGAGCTCTTTGTTCAGGCTTTTGGGGACCCTGACTCCCCCTGACAGCACTTCCCGCCAGGTGAGGTAGATCTTTAGGGGAAAATCATGGAATGTGCTGAGCTGAGGTTTTTCCGTCCCTTCCATATCCGGAAGTTTGGCCGGTGGCGCGGCCAGGGGCAGGCCTTCGAGAAACGAGTTCAGGATGCCCTTGAGGTGCCATTTGCCCCAGCGGACCGGAGAAACAAAGACGAATTCCTTCTTGTATTTTTTTTCTAAAACATGATTCAGGGACAGGCAGGTGATGTCAAAAAGATTGTGCGAGGCTTCCAGTCCGAAGGATCTGTTCACCAATTCTTCTGTCGGGACCGACTGCCGGGTCTCCTGGATATGTTTTTCGATGTCTTTGATTTTTTCTTCGGGGATGGTAACTTGATTTTTGGCCAGCTGCCAGTAATCGTTCCAGCTGAAGAATCGGTCTGATTTGGAGAGGGACGCGCGGAGGTTCTTTTCCAGGGTTTTCATGTCCCTGTCCGTCATCGGGAGCTCGCTGAGGCGAGGGTCCTCGGCCCTCTCCATTTTCTCGGGCGCCAGGCCTTTCCCCTCGCAATTTGAGGGGAGGAGGACTTGGGTTTTGGTCTTTTTCATGTAATCAATGTATCTTCGGAAGAGACCTCCGCCCGTGTAATCAACCTCCAGCATCTCGCACTGGAAATCTTTATAATAAAGCGTGTTGAGGACTTTCAGGACCACCGCTCCCTTGAAGTGCTCGACGGTCTTGCTGCTGACGGTCAAGGCCTCGTCGTATTCTTTGTAGATCTGGTCGTCGATTTCGTACTTCCAATTGGGGTCGTACTTGAGGACATCCTGGACTCTCTGGTTGGCCGTCTTTTGGAAGGCCAGTTTTTGCGTGATTTCAGACAGGGCAAATGGTCTGGACGATTGCTCGAACTCCTTCTCGACATAAGCGAGGTTGTCTTCGGTGACCTGAGTGAGGTTGTTGTCTTTATCCATTTCTCTATTTTTTTCCCATTAATAATACCATAATCACCTTCTGGATATGAAGCCTGTTCTCGGCCTGGTCATAGACGATCGAGTTCGGGGAGTCGATCACCTCAGCCGTGACTTCTTCGCCCCGGTGAGCGGGAAGGCAGTGCATGAAAAACGCCTCTTTCTTGGCCGAAGCCATGAGGGCGGCGTTGACCTGGTACGGGGCAAAAATCCGGGCTCTTGCCTCCTTCTCGGCTTCTTGCCCCATGGAAGCCCAAACGTCTGTATAGATGGCATCGGCCTGCGAGACGGCCTGGCGGGCAGCAGTCGTCAGGCTCACAGAGAACCCGGTTTCTCGACCGTCCTCCTTGGCCAGATTGACGATCTCAGGCTTGGGCTCGTAGCCGGGCGGCGTGGCCACGGCCATCTGGCATCCCGCTTTCGCCGCCGCGAAAAGAAGGCTGTGACAGACATTATTGCCGTCTCCGACGTAGGCCAGCTTGAGCCGGCCGAGGTCGACTTTTTTCTCCTTCAAAGTGAAGAAATCAGCCATGGCTTGGCAGGGATGAAGAAGGTCGGAAAGGCCGTTGATGACCGGAATCCTGGTGTTCGAGGCCAGGTCGATAATGTTCTGGTGGGCAAATGTCCGGATCATGATGCCGTCGACCCAGCGCTCGAGATTCTTCCCCACGTCAAAATAGGTCTCCCGCGTGCCGACCTGGCTGTCGGCGGGGCTCATGTAGATGGCCGACCCGCCCAACTGCAGCATCCCGACTTCAAAGGTCATCCGGGTGCGCAAAGAAGGCTTTTGGAAAATCATCGCCAGGATCTTGTCTTTGAGCTTGTTGCGAAAGCGCTGGGGATGTTCTTTGATTTCTGCGGTCATATCCATAATTTCATTGAATTCATAGAGGGAGAGGTCGTGGACGGAAATAAAATCTTTCTTCATGGTTACTCCTTGGAGGCCACGATCCTTGTGCCTGAACGTTTGATTAGGGCGGCTTTGAGGTGGCTGGACGAAGTGATCAGGACCTCCTTCCCGCCGGCCTGGACAAACTCGATGGCCGCTTCGATTTTAGGGCCCATTGAGCCGGGAGGGAACTGTCCTTGAGAGAAGTATTCCCTGGCCTCGGCCGAGGTCATGACTTCGACGGGCCGCTCTTGGGGGGTCCCGTAATCGAGATAGACCCGGTCGATATTGGTCAGGATAATAAAGAGGTCGACCTTGACTTCTCGAGCGATCAGGCTGGCCACGTAGTCTTTATCGATAACGGCTTCCATTCCCTTGAATAGCCCGCGGCCGTTGATGATAACGGGAATTCCTCCTCCTCCGGCCGCGACGACGACCCTGCCGGCATGGACGAGGTCCCGGATGACCCATTTGGAGACGACGTCTATCGGCTTTGGCGAGGGGACGACTTTCCTGTAACCCCGGCCCGCATCTTCGATCATCGTCCACTTCTTCTCCTTGGCCAGCATTTGGGCCCTGTATTTAGAATAAAAGGGACCCACAGGCTTGGTCGGATTCTGGAAGGCGGGGTCGTCTTTATCGACGATAACTTGCGTAATGAGAGTCGCTACTTCCTTGTCCAACGAACGGGTTCGGAGTTCGTTGATGACCGCCCTCTCCAGCATATACCCCATGCTCCCCTCTGTCATGGCGTCGCAGACTTCCAGAGTGAACGGCGGGACCTTGGTGATCGCTTCCTCCATCTGGATGAGGAGATTCCCGACCTGGGGGCCGTTGCCGTGGACGATGATCAACTCGTACCCTTTTCTGACAATGTGGACCATCAGCCTGGCTGCCTTCTGGGCGTTGCGCACCTGCTCTTCCTGGAGACCGCGCTGGTTTTCCGGAAGCAGGGCGTTCCCGCCGAAGGCGATGAGGGCGATCTTCCTTTTCATCAGAAACCTTTGAGCACGTCCCTAATGGTCGGAGAGCCGATCTCGTCCAGTTCGTAGCGAACGCGAAGGAGTCGCTTGTTCGTCGTAATGATCCGGTTGAGGTCGATCGGCGTGCCGCTTACGACAACATCGCAATCGATTTTGTTGATGGTCGCGGCCAGCTCTTTGGTTTGCTTTTCGCCGTAGCCCATGGCGGGAAGGACTTTTTCGAGATGGCTGTACTTCTCGAAGGTCTTTTTGATGCTCCCCACCGCAAAGGGACGCGGGTCGACGATTTCGGCGGCGCCGTATTTCTGGGCGGCCACGAGTCCGGCCCCGTACTTCATGCCGCCGTGCGTCACGGTCGGACCGTCCTCGATGACGAGGACGCGCTTTCCGGCGATGGCTCCGCCGTTCTCGACGGTGATCTTCGAGTTGGCCCGGATGACGATGGCCTTGGGGTTGAATGTCTTGATGTTCTCCATCACGGCATCGACCTGATCCTTCAGGGCCGTGTCCATTTTGTTGATGACGATGACCTGGGCCCGGCGGAAGTTCGTCTCACCGGGGTGGTAACGAAGCTCGTGGCCGGCCCGGTGGGGGTCAGCGACCACGATCTCCAGGTCAGACTTGTAAAAGGAGAAGTCGTTATTGCCGCCGTCCCAGAGGATGACATCGGCCTCTTTCTCGGCCTGTTTCAGGATGGCGCCGTAGTCCACGCCTGCATAGACGATAATGCCGTTGTCGATATGAGGCTCGTACTCCTCTCTTTCCTCGATAGTGCATTCGTGTTTCACGAGGTCATCGTAAGTGGCATACCTCTGGACCCTCTGCTTGACCAGGTCGCCGTAAGGCATAGGATGTCGGATCACGGCGACCTTCCGGCCTTTGGCCTTGAGGGTCAGGGCGACTTTGCGGCTTGTCTGGCTTTTCCCGGACCCCGTGCGCACCGCACAGACGGAAACGACAGGCTTCCCGCTTTTGATCATGGTGTCATTGGGGCCGAGGAGGCAAAAGTTGGCTCCTGCAGCCAGGACCTCGGAGCCCTTGTTCATTACGTACTCATGAGAAACATCGCTGTAGGCGAAATAGACATTCTTCACTTTGTGCTTCTGAATCAGTGAGGAGAGCTCTTTTTCGGCGAAGATTGGAATACCTTTAGGATACAGCTTGCCGGCGAGCTCGGCCGGGTATTTGCGGCCCTCGATATCCGGAATCTGGGTCGCGGTAAAAGCCACAACCCGGTAATCGGCGCTATCCCGGAAACAGACGTTAAAATTGTGGAAATCCCTTCCGGCGGCACCCATGATAATGACATTCTTCATAAAAACAACTCCTTCAGGAGAGAGCCTTTATCTCTCACCGTATGACTTTTCCTTAACGGGAAAGATGGTCTAGTATAATACAGCCCTCCAGGCCAAATCAACGGGTGGCTCGAGGTTTGGGCTCGAAGGCACGCGAATTTGCCGCCAGTCAGGATGGTCTTTCAGTCAGGAATTTCTTTTTTCCAGGCTTCGTCTTTCCTGTCGTACCCCTTTTTCCCCTTTTTTGAAGAATGAGGCTTGGAGGGAGGCGGGAGCGGCCGGCGCACTTGCTGCCAGACCGGCTTCTGTCGCCTGTCTATTTTGTGCGGCATTTTACCTCCCCGGGATCATTGGCACTTCTCACCTTGAGAACCGTCCCCTTTCTTCATAGAGGAACGATTTCAGCCTTGAGGGCGGCAGGGTCAAGAAGGGCCGCGGTGCATTTTCCCGAGAGCCAGCCTCCCGTTTCCCCCGGGTTAAGGAGGAGGGTTTTCCCCTGTTTTCGGATGTCCGGCTTGTGGGTGTGGGCGAAAATGATGAAGTCGTACTTGCCCAGGGCAAGATAAGACGCCACGGAGAAATGGTAATGGCAAATGAGATAATTTCTCCCGCCATGGCCAAAGACCAGGGGTGCTTCCCTTATTTCCCCGATAGACTCGAAAGCCTTTTCCAGGCCGATCTTCTCTCCGTCGCAGTTGCCGAAGACGGCTTTGACAGGGCATTCAAGGGTCCCAAGCTCGCGCGCAGCAAAGGGGGCGACCACATCTCCGGCATGGATGACCAGCTCGCATTTCGCGTCTTTGAACAGGGAAACGGCTTTCTTGATGGCCGTCAGATTGTCATGGGAATCCGCCATTATGCCGATCATTTTGCTTCCCCATCCTGATTATACGGCACTTTTTGGGAAACTCAAGACATTTTAGGCGAGCAAATTCGCCTGCCTTCGAG
>CAZOKP010000032.1:10984-26173 GCA_964580435.1 uncultured Eubacteriales bacterium | reverse complement strand
GAGCAAATTCGCCTGCCTTCGAGCCCACACCCCGAGCCTCCTATTGACACTCGCCGCCTAATTTCTTTAATATATAGCCGTTATAAACGAAGGCTAGGCGCGTAGCTCAGTGGTAGAGCGCTTCCTTGACGCGGAAGAGGCCGTGGGTTCGATACCCTCCGCGCCTACCATTGGATAAGGAGAGCGTATTCAAGAGGACGCTAAGAAGATTGCTTTTTTCCATTTCCCGCCTGTTGAATACTAATAATCGATAATGAATGATTTGGTCAAGATCAAGGTAGAGGCATCTCTGCTTTCGGTAAAAAAAGGGACAGCGGTGGGAGATGCGCTTGCGCAGCTCAACCTTGCCCGGAAGCCTGTTCTTGCCAAAGTGGACGGCGAAGTTGTCGGGCTTGATTCTCCTCTCGAGAAGGAGGTCGAAGTCCACTGGATTTACGACGATTCCGACGAGGGCCTGGAGATCCTGAGTCACAGCGCTTCCCACCTCCTTGCCCACGCGGTCCTTGAGCTTTTCCCTGGCACCAAGACAGGCATAGGGCCGGCGGTCGAAAACGGCTTCTATTATGATTTTTTGCGGGAGATTCCTTTTAGCGTGCAAGACCTGGAAGCCATCGAGAACAAGATGAGAGAGCTCGCCGGGCAGGATATTCCCGTCCAGAAAGTGACCTATGCCAAGGAAGAGGCGCTGCGCCTTTTTCAGGCCCTGGGGCAGGAGCTCAAGATGGAGCTCATCCGGGAAAAGGGAGGAGACCGAGTCACCTGCTACCGGCAGGGGAGCTTCCTTGATTTCTGTCTGGGCCCCCATGTGCCGTCCACCGGATACGTCAAGAATTTTAAGCTCCTGTCTGTGTCCGGGGCTTACTGGAAGGGAGATGAAAGAGGCAAGCAACTCCAGAGGATTTATGGGACAGCCTTTTTCAAGAGGAAGCAGCTCGAGGATTACCTGGCCGTGCTCGAAGAGGCCGGCAAAAGGGACCATCGCAAGCTGGGCGTTGAGCTCGACCTCTACAGCATCAACGACCTCCTCGGCGGCGGACTCATCCTCTGGCACCCCAAAGGTGCCCGGATCCGGGCCGTCATCGAGGATTACTGGCGCCAGCGCCACGCGGAAGGCGGCTACGACATCCTCTACACTCCGCACATCGGCAGGGAGTGGCTCTGGCAGACCTCGGGTCACCTTGACTTCTACAAGGCCTCGATGTACTCGCCCATGGATATCGACGGGCAGAACTATTACCTCAAGCCGATGAACTGCCCATTCCACATCCTGATCTATAAGGCCCGCCTCCGCTCCTACCGTGATCTCCCGCTGCGCTGGGCCGAGCTGGGGACAGTCTACCGTTACGAGCGCAGCGGCACCCTCCACGGCCTGCTCCGCGTCCGCGGTTTTACCCAAGATGATGCCCACATCATCTGCACTCCAGACCAGATCGATGACGAGATCCTGCGCGTTCTGGATTTCTCTATCGATATCCTGGCGGCCTTTGGGTTCGTCGACAACAAGATCGAGCTCTCGGTCCGCGACCCGAAGAATACAGCCAAGTACTGCGGCGCCGACGATATGTGGTGCCGGGCTGAGGCGTCTCTGGTCAAGGCCTTGGAGTCCCGCGGCTTGTCCTACAAACGCATCGAGGGAGAGGCCGTCTTCTACGGCCCCAAGATAGACATTAAGGTCAGGGACGCCCTAAACCGCCTCTGGCAATGCACAACCATCCAGTTCGATTTCAACACCCCCGAACGGTTCGGCATGACCTTCGTCGCTGAGGATGGCAAGGAGCACCGTCCGTACATGGTCCACCGGGCGCTCCTGGGTTCTCTGGAGCGTTTTTTGGGCATCCTGATCGAACACTATAACGGGAATTTTCCGGTCTGGCTTGCGCCAGTCCAGGTCGGCATCCTTCCTCTCGCCGAAAGACACCATGATTATGGTTTTTCCCTGGACCGGAAGTTCAAAGAGAAGGGGCTGAGGTCTCGCGTGGACACCCGCCGAGAGAAAATCGGCTACAAGATAAGGGATGCCGAGAGCCAGAAAATCCCGCTTATCCTTGTTGTCGGGGACAAAGAGGCAGCCAACGGCACCGCTTCTTTAAGGGTCCATACCCAAGGGGACAAGGGCCAGGTTCAGGTGGATGAGCTTCTTGAAAAAATCATTGATTTGAATAAAAATAGGTCTTTAACATTGACCGTTTAAAGGAGGCCAAGCATTTTTAAGAAACAGTCTTTCTATCCTGCAGCCAGAAAGGCAAAACCGCATCGGATTAATGAAATGATACGCGCGAGAGAAATCAGGGTTATCGACGAAGAAAAAAGGCAAGTCGGTATCCTGTCCGTTCCGGAGGCCATCACTCTGGCCAGGCAGAAAGGGTTCGACCTCGTGGAAATTGCCCCGGAGGCCAACCCGCCCGTCTGCCGCATCATGGATTATGGGAAATTTCTGTATGAGCAACATAAGAAAGAACACGAGGCCAAGAAACATCAAAAGCAGGTTCAGCTGAAGGAGATCAAATTCCGGCCAAAGATCAGCATCCATGATTTTAATTTCAAGATGCGCCACGTGCAGAGGTTCTTGGAAGAAGGGAACAAAGTCAAAGTGACCATTATGATCAGAGGGAGGGAGAGGTCCAAACCAGAGCTGGCCCAGCATCTTATGGACCGCATTCTCGAGGACATCAAGGAGCACGGCCGCCAGGATGGAGGGATGAGGAAGCAGGATTGGGCTTTGTCGGCCCTGCTTGTCGCGGCCAAATCAGGAGGAAAGGATGCCAAAACTAAAGACGCACAAGGGAGCTCAAAAGAGGTTCCGGGTAACAGCCAAGAAGAAAATCATGCATAGCAAGGCTTGCAAGAGCCACCTGCTTGCCAATAAGAATTCCAAGAGGAAAAGGCAACTGGGCAAAAAAGTGGTCGTGAGCCGAGCCGATAGAGCGGCTATAAAAAAGATGCTCCCCTACGAATTTTAGACCCGAATAAGGAGAACACGATGCCCAGAGTAAAAAGAGGAACGAAAAGAAGGGCCCGCAGGTCAAAGACCCTGAAGCTGGCCAAAGGCTATTGGGGAGCCAAAGGTCACAATTACCGGACGGCCAAAGAGGCCGTGGAAAAATCCCTGCTCTATGCTTATAGAGACAGGCGCAACCGCAAGAGAGATTTCCGGCGCCTTTGGATCATCCGGATCAAGGCCGCCTCTGAGATGAACGGAATGGCCTACAGCCGTTTCATGAACGGCCTGAAGAAATTGCAAATAGAGCTTGATAGAAAGGTGCTTGCCGACCTGGCCGTGAATTCTCCCCAAGCCTTCGCCTCGCTCGTCCATAAAGTGAAGGAGGCTCGAGCGACGTGAGATGAAGGATTTCGCGAAGAAGATCGAGGAGCTCAGAGAGAAGTTTGAAGCGGCCCTGGCCGGGATCAAGGACGAAAGATCGCTCCAGGAGCTGCGCAACGAGTTTCTGAGCCGAAAAAGAGGGCAAATTACCCTTCTTTTCAAAGATCTCAAGAACCTCTCTCCGGAAGAGAAACCTGCTGCCGGTAAGCTTCTCAACGCCTTAAAAATCTATGTTCAAGAGAAGCTTCAAGAAAAGGTCCCCATGCTCGCTCCAAAAAACCTCTCTGTATATGCCAAAGAAGAAATTCCCGTTCATGATGAAGGCAAGGCCAAGATTGTCGGGGCACCCGACCCGACTCTTCCCGGGAAAGAGGCCTACTGGGGGGCCCCCCACCCGCTTTTCCTTTTTGAGCAGGAGATCGAGAATATTTTTCTGGCCATGGGTTTTTCTGTCGCGGATGGCCCCGAAATAGAGACGGATTACTATAATTTTGAGGCCCTGAATTTTCCTCCGCACCACCCGGCCAGGGATGACTGGGATACCCTATACATCAATGACCAGCTGCTCTTGAGGACGCATACCTCGCCGGTGCAGATCCGGGTGATGGAGAAATGCAAGCCCCCTATTAGAATCATCATCCCCGGGAGAGTTTTCCGACGAGAGGCCATCGACCCCACCCATCTGCCCCAGTTCTATCAAGTCGAAGGGCTTCTCGTGGACGAAGGCGTGACCTTTGCCCACCTCAAAGGGACGCTGGAATATTTCTTGCGCGCCCTCCTCGGCGAAAAAACGGAGATCCGTTTTCGGCCGAGCTTCTTTCCCTTCACTGAGCCATCAGCCGAAGTGGATATCGGCTGCATGGTCTGCCACGGCAGCGATAAGACCTGCCCCGTCTGCGGGGGCTCGGGCTGGAAAGAACTCCTCGGAGCCGGGATGGTTGACCCCCAGGTTTTTAAGAACGTGAACATCGATCCCGAAAAGTATACAGGCTGGGCCTTCGGACTGGGCATCGAGCGAACGGCCATGTTCTGTTACGGGATCCAGGATATGCGGACTTTTTATGAGAATGATTTGCGTTTCACCCGGCAATTTTTCCTGAAATGAAGATCAGCTTGGAATGGTTGAAAGAGTATGTGGATGGGGACCTCTCTGTCTCCCAGGTTGTCGATACGCTGAACCGGATCGGCCTGATGGTCGAGGCCATAGAAGAGAAAGGAGAAGATGTCCTCCTTGATGTTGAGACCTATGCCAATCGTCCTGATACTCTCGGACACCTGGGGATGGCCAGGGAATTGGCGGCGGGTCTGGGTTTGTCTTTAAAAGAGAAAACCTGGCCGCTCGCCGAATTGAGCCAGAAGACGTCCGACGTTGTTGATGTTCAGATCTGGGACGAGGACCTCTGCCATCGGTATTGCGGCATTGTCGTCAAAGGCGTGAAGGTCGGGCCCTCGCCGGCTTGGCTGGCCAAGAGGATCGAGTTGATGGGCCTGAACCCGATCAACAATGTCGTCGATATCAGCAATTATGTTCTTTTCTCCACATCCCACCCTATCCACGCCTTCGACCTGGCAAAGATCGCCGGGGCCAAGATCATAATCCGGAGAGCCAAAAAAGGGGAAAAGCTTCTTTGTCTTGACGGCCAGGACCTCGCTCTTGCTCAAGGCATGCTGGTCATTGCTGATGATTTAAAGCCTGTGGCCTTGGCCGGAGTCATCGGGGGACAGGACTCAGCCGTTACAGAAGAGACGACAGACGTCTTCATCGAGAGCGCTTATTTTGACCCGGTATCGGTCCGGAAAACCCGGAAGGCAGCCGGAATCCAGACGGATGCATCGTATCGATTTGAAAGGGGCGCAGACATCGCCTATCCCCCCCAAGCAGCTTTGATGGCGGCTTCTCTCCTTGGCCAATTTGGAGGCCGCGCAGCCAAGGAACTGGCCGATGTCTATCCGCAGCCCCGAAAAAAGAAAGAGATCATTCTCCGCCACCGCCGCGTCGCCGACCTCTTGGGCATCGAGGTGGAGGAGAGCTTCATCAAAAAAACGCTCACCGATCTGGAGTTCGGCGTTGAGACGGGTCAGGGCGGAATCTGGCTGGTCAAGGTCCCCTTTTTCCGGGTGGATATCGACAGAGAGACGGATCTCATCGAGGAGATCGCCCGCTTCTTCGGCTACAAGAACATTCCCAGTGTTGTCCCGCCAGTGAAGGTCGTTGAGCCTATCCTTGATAAGAGCAAGGAGAGAATCACTAAGCTGAGGCCCCTCTTCTTTCACCGCGGGTTCAATGAAGTAATCACGTTTAGTTTTTCCGATCCCGAAAGGGAGAAAATTCTCGGCCCAGGCCTCCAAGCCGTGGAGATACGCAACCCCGTGTCGGCGAAATCTTCTCTTTTGAGGACGACTCTCCTCGGAGGCCTGCTGGAAACGCTGGCCTGGAACAAGAACCGTGGCCTGGACGCCGTCCACATTTTTGAGATCGGGAAGGTCTATTTCGTGGAAGAGCCGGACTACCGGGAAAGGCTGACGCTGGCCCTCCTGAGCGCGGGGCCTCAGGATGAGCCCCACTGGCAGGAGAAACCCCAGGAATCGGGATTTTTCTATATCAAAGGAGCGTGCGAGGCCCTGATGAAACAGCTCCGGTATGAGCCCTTTTCGTTTGAGACCGAAAGCCATCCCTTCTTTGGACCAGACTACTCGTTAGCCCTGGTTTATAAGGAGGAAAAGATCGGCTGTCTCGGCCGGGTTAGGAAAAATATTTTGGACGGTTTCTCCGTCAAGCCAGAGGTTTATGCCGCCGAGATTAACCTTGAGCTCTTGTTCGGGAAACAGCCCCAGCCGTTCGCCTACGTTCCGGTGGCGAAGTTTCCCAGCGTAAGCCGTGATATTTCCTTGGTGGTACCTCGCGATGTCGCTTATCAGGAGATAAAGAAGACCGTTGAAAAGCTTCCCCTTCCCATCCTGGAGGAGTTCCAGGTTGTCGACCTTTATTCCGGAGAATCGATCCCTCAAGACACAGTCAGCCTGTCGTTCCGCTTTATTTATCGTCATCCCCAGAGGACACTCCTGGCCGAAGAGGTAGATAAGGCTGAACAGCAGATCCTAAATGTCTTGAAGAAGACCTTTAAGGTCCAGCTCAGAAAAGGAGGTAAAATTGACAATGGAACTGGAAAGAATTAAAATACTTGAAGGAAAAATTACTCAGGTTATTGAATACGTCAATAAGCTGACCGCAGAGAACGACAAGCTCAAACAACAGGTCAAAGAGCTTAAATCGGGGATCAAGGACCACGAGGAGCAGGCCAGGCGGACAGCCAAGTTTGAGGAGGAACTGAAACGATACGAGAGCGAGAGGGATGTCATAAAAAACAAAATTGAGGCCATTATCGGCCAGATTGATAAGCTCGGCCTATGATCGACAGAATCATCGAAGTCGAAATTTACGGACAGAAATACCGGATAAGAGTTAAAGGAGAAGAGGATGAAAAATATATAAGTCATCTGACTTCATATATTGATCAGAAAATGCACGAAGTCGCAGTCAAATCCAAGTCGGCGGATATGTTGAAGATAGCCGTTCTGGCGGCCCTGAATATTGCCGACGAATTCTTTCTCTGCCAGAAGAAATTGGATCAATTGAATGAAGTCATCGGACATATGGAGAGTGAAATAGGGAGTTTAGAGGCTCATTTTCTCAAAGAGGATAAAACTTACAATGATTTTGACAAGACTCCATAAAACGACAGGATGTTGGGCGAACCCTGTCATAGATGTGCTGAGGACCAGGTTCACCTGGGAGAAAGGGCAGCGGCTGGCCGGGAATAGCTCGGCAACTTTTCTGCTCTTTCTTTTTCTCCCCCATTCACCCAGAAAAATGTAATTTCCTAAACCTTCCTCATTTCCTCTCCTCCGACACTCCTAAGAGGAGGTGAACAAAGTGAATACAGCTCTTATTGTTGGACTTGCCGCGTTGTTCTTGTGGGTCGTCGGGGTCGTCGTCTATCTGATGAAGAGACGACAAGAGGCCAAAACTCTGTCTCAAGCCCGGGAAGAGGCCAAGAATACCTTGGCCGCGGCGAAAGCGGAAGCTGAAAAGATTGCCCAGAAAGCCGCCCTGGAGTCAAAAGAGAAATTCATCAACTTCGAAGCAGAGTTCGAGAGGAAGACCCGCGAGCAGCGGAAAAAGATCAGCGAGATGGAAAGAAGGCTGGTAACCAAGGAGGAAAACCTGGACCGGAGATTCCAGGCCCTGGAAAGGAAAGAGAGGGAATTTTCAGGGAAAGAGCGGCGGATCTATCAGCGCGAGAAGGACATCGACCTCCAGGAAGAAAAGGTTGCGGGACTGATCAAGAAGCAGATGGAGGAACTAGAGCGAATTTCGGGGTTAACCCAGGAGGAGGCGAAGAGTCAGCTCATCAAAAAGATCGAGGATGAGGCGAAGCTCGAAGCCGTCCAGTCGCTCAGGAGGATTGAAGAAGAAACGAGGGAGAAGAGCCAGGGCGTAGCCAGGGAAATCATCAGCCAGGCCATCCAGAGGTCTGCGGCCGAGCATGTCGTGGAGACGACGGTTTCTGTGGTTGATCTACCTTCCGAAGACATGAAGGGGCGGATCATCGGCCGGGAAGGCCGGAACATCCGCGCCCTGGAATTGGCCACGGGAGTCGACATCATCGTCGACGATACGCCCGAGGCGGTCATTCTCTCCAGCTTTGACCCCATCCGCCGCGAATTGGCCCGGTTGGCCATCGAGAAACTGGTTATTGACGGCCGGATCCATCCCGCCCGCATCGAAGAAATCGTCGAGACGGTCAAAGCGGAACTGGAAGAGAAACTCAAGCAAGAGGGAGAATCGGTCATGCTCGAGCTCCGCGTCCAGAATATCCACCCTGAACTTATCAAGCTCCTGGGAAAGCTGAAGTACAGGACAAGCTACGGGCAGAACGTGCTCCAGCACTCTAAGGAAGTGGCTCTGCTGGCCGCTCTGATGGCCAAGGAGTTAGGATTGGACACGCCCGTGGCGCTCAGAGCGGGCCTGCTTCACGACATCGGCAAAGCCGTGGACAAAGACGTCGAGGGAACGCATACGGAATTGAGCGTCCAGCTCGTCAAGCGCTACGGCGAATCGAATGCTGTCGCCCAGGCCATCGCTTCTCACCATCGCGATGTTGATTTTCCGTCCGTCGAAGCTGTTCTTGTGCAGGCGGCTGACACTCTTTCTGCTGCCAGGCCGGGAGCGCGGCGCGAGCTTCTGGAGACGTACATCAAGCGGCTGGAAAAACTCGAGGGAATTGCCCATTCTTTCGAAGGCGTATCCAAGGCCTTTGCTTTGCAGGCGGGCAGAGAGATCCGGATCATCGTCGAAAGCCAGAAGGTCTCTGACGAGAGGGCGACTCTTGTTGCCAAGGACATCGCCCAAAAGATCAAAAACGAGTTGGATTATCCCGGACAGATCAAGGTCACCGTCATCCGCGAAATGAGGGCCGTGGAATATGCCAGATAAACTGAGTTTTCTCTTTTTAGGCGATATCATCGGCCGTCCGGGCCGCACGGCCTTGAGGAAATTTCTGCCCCTTCTCATGGACAAGCATTCCCCAGCTTTTGTCGTGGCCAACGCTGAAAATGCTGCCGGAGGCGTTGGGATCACGGAAGATGTCGGCCGGGAGCTTTTCCTCTCGGTCGATATCCTGACCTCGGGCAATCACATCTGGGATAAAAAGGAAGCGGTCCCCTACCTTGACCAAGAGCCCCGACTGCTGCGGCCGGCCAATTATCCTCCGGGCAATCCGGGGAAGGGATCATTCGTCCTCCAGAACAAGAACGGCTGGAAGGTGGCGGTCTTGAACCTCCAGGGAAGGGTCTTCATGGAGCCCATCGATTGCCCCTTTCGAGTGGCCGCTGAAGAAGTCAAGAAGCTCCGGGCCGTGACCCCTTTGATCGTTGTCGATTTTCACGCCGAGGCCACATCTGAAAAGCAGGCCCTGGGCTGGTATCTCGATGGGCAAGTCACCGCCGTGATCGGGACCCATACCCACGTCCCCACGGCTGACGAGCGCATCCTCCCGCAGGGGACGGCCTATATCACGGATGTGGGCATGGTCGGAGGATACAATTCGGTGATCGGGATGCGCCGGGAGCAGGCCTTGGCCCGCTTCCTGACGTCCAGGCCGCAGCGTTTTGAGCCCGGGAAGGAGGGCTTGTTTTTCTCCGCTGTCTCCGTCGAGGTTGAAGTCGGGACAGGAAAGGCTCTCAGTATCCGGAGAGAAATCTTTTCCGAGGGTTAAAATGAACAGCCCAAGTGTGGTGATGTCCGATAAAATCTATACGGTTTCGGAGATTACCAAACTGATCAAGCTGGAGCTGGAGAACGCCTTCCCCGCGCTCTGGGTGGAAGGGGAAGTCTCGAATTTTCGGAAGGCCGCATCTGGGCACCTCTACTTTACGCTTAAGGATGAACAATGCCAGCTTCCCGCGGTGATGTGGCGGAGTGACGCCCGCCAGTTGAAGTTTGAAATTAAGGATGGGCTGAAGGTCGTCTGTAGGGGGCGGATAGGAGTTTACGAAGTCCGGGGACAATATCAGCTTGTGGCCGAGCTTGTTGAACCCAAAGGCAAAGGAGCCCTGCAGTTAGCCTTTGAACAACTTAAAGAGAAACTCAAAGCCGAAGGGCTTTTTGACCCCCAGCGCAAGAAGAAGCTCCCTCTTTTGCCGAAGAAACTCGGCCTCGTCACCTCCCCTCGCGGCGCCGCTATTGTGGATATTCTCCGGACACTGGAGAGGCGGTTTGCCCGCCTTCATGTCCTTATCTATCCCGCCAAAGTTCAAGGCGAGGGCGCGGCCGATGAGATCGTCGAAGGGATTGATTATCTCGGCAGCCAGCCGGATGTCGACGTTATCATCGTCGGCCGCGGCGGCGGCTCCATCGAAGACCTTTGGGCTTTTAACGAGGAGAAGGTCGCCCGGGCCATCTTCCGCTCGCCCATCCCCATCATTTCAGCGGTCGGCCACGAGGTCGATTTCACCATCGCGGACTTTGTGGCCGATGTCCGCGCCTCGACGCCATCGGCGGCGGCGGAGATCGTGATTCAGAAAGAAGAAGAGCTCGCCGAGCAAATCGGAAACTTGGAAAAGAACCTCATCCAGACATCGCGCTATTTCTTGCAGGGATTGAAACAGCAGGTCCTTAGCCTCAGCCAGCATCGGATTTTCCAGAATTTTAGGATCACGCTCCTCAACCTCGAGCAGAGAGTGGATGAGTTAGAGGAACGGGCCAGAGATGTATTCCGCCGCAAGAAGATGTCGTTGGCTGAGAACAGAGCCGCGGTTCTTCTCTTTGAAGAAAAGATGGCCAACACGATCAAGAATTTGATCCGCGGCCTACTCTCTCAATGGGAGAAGTTCTCCGTCGAGTTGCACAACCTCAGCCCGTTAAATATACTGAAAAAGGGCTACACCCTTTGCTGGAAGGATGACCTCCGGCTCATCCGGAGGATCGAAGAGATCGACAAGGACAAAGACGTCACGGTCTCTTTCTATAAAGGCGAGTTCACCTGCCGCGTGAAAGAGATCGACCGGAAGATACTCCTGGAGGAACGCCTGACAAAGGAGAAAAAATGACCAGCCTGAATTTTGAAAAAGCTTTAGCCGACCTGGAAAATATCGTCGAGAAACTGGAAAAGGGTGGTCTCTCCCTGAACGAATCCCTGGCCCTTTTCGAGAAAGGGGTGAAGCTGGCCAAGTTCCTCAGGCAGGAGCTCGGAAAAGCGGAGAAGAAAGTCGAGATCCTTCTCAAAGATGAAAAAGGGGAGGTTCGCAAGGAACCGTTTAGTCCCGAGCAGCTAGAAGGGTTTTCGTCGCCGGGAGAGGAGGAAGAAGACGACGAGGATAAAGAAGAACCTCCTTTTTAGACCATGCGCGTTGAAGTCAGTCTGGCCGCCAAAAAAAGATATATAGAACTAGGACTGCGGCGCCTTTTATCAGAGGACGATACCGTTCTCCATCAGGCCATGCGGTACGCCGTTCTCTCCGGGGGGAAAAGGTTCAGGCCGCTTCTTCTCCTTTCTTCGGGAGATTGTTTCGGGGCTAGCCGGGAAGTCCTTCTTCCTTTTGCCTGCGCCTTGGAGCTCATCCATAATTATTCCCTCATCCATGACGACCTCCCTTCTATGGACGACGACGATTTTCGCCGGGGAAAATCATCTTGCCATAGAGCTTTTGGGGAAAATATTGCCCTGTTGGCGGGGGATGCTCTTCTGACATTGGCTTTTGAAACCATGGCCGGGGCCGCCGTTCCCGCCGAGCTTCTGCCCCAGAAACAGGAAGCCATCAAAGCCATCAGCCACAGAGCCGGGGCCTCCGGGATGATTGGAGGGCAGGTCCTGGATGTCACTCTCGATGCTCGAAAGCTGACCAAAGGGCTGGTCCATGAGCTCATTTTAAAAAAAACGGGCGCCTTGATCATTGCTGCTGTGGAGGCGGGAGCCTTGCTCGGCCGGGCCAAGCCTTCGGAAAGACAATCGATCATGGAGTATGGGAAAAATGTCGGACTGGCCTTTCAGGTCCGCGACGACCTTCTTGACTTCGAGGGCCAACGGAAAAGGAAAAGGCCTTCACGGCCAGATTATGCGGGCTTTTTGGGGCCAGACAAGGCCAGAAAAAGGCTGGAGGAGCTTGTCCAAAGCGCCATCGCCTCTTTGGACGGATTCGCCCAGAAGGCGGGAGAACTCAACTATCTGGCTTCCTCGCTCCTCATCCTGAAACCTGAGGCAAGACATGGCTAAGATACTGGATGGAATCGAAAATCCCGGGGACTTGAAAAAAATCCCCCTGGAAAAACTCCCTGCGTTGGCTCACGAGATCAGGTCCCTCATCCTTGACGTCGTTTCCAAGAACGGCGGCCATCTCGCCTCGAACCTGGGAGTGGTGGAGCTGACGATCGCCCTTCATTATGTCTTTGATTCTCCAAAGGATAAGATCATCTGGGACGTCGGTCACCAGTGCTACACGCATAAAATATTGACTGGGAGGAAGGGCCGGTTCCCGACCCTGCGGCAATACGGCGGACTCCTCGGTTTCCCCGACTGTGAGGAGAGCGAACACGATGTTTACAACACCGGGCACGCTTCGACCGCCCTTTCCGCGGCGCTTGGCATCGCTGTGGCCCGGGACAAGCGTAACGAAGACCATGGGGTCGTGGCCGTTGTCGGCGATGGAGGGCTGACCGGAGGTGTCGCTTGGGAGGCCCTGAACCAGATCGGACATCTCAGGGAAAAAATGATCATCGTGCTCAATTATAATGAAATGTCCATTTCGCCGAACGTCGGCGCCTTATCCAAATATCTCACCTATCTTGTCTCCGGGCAGCATTACCTGCGGATCAAAGACCATGCCAAATCGATTCTCAAATCTATCCCGGCCGTGGGGGCGCCGATGATCAAGGTCGGCCGGGCGTTTGAGGACACCATCAAAAAAGTCTTCTTCCCCGGACTGGTTTTTGAGGAGCTCGGGATAAGGTATGTCGGGCCGGTTCAAGGGCACAGCATCTCTTCCCTCATCGAGGTCTTCAAAGACGCCAAAGCGTACGACGGTCCCGTCCTGATCCACTGCGTCACCCAGAAAGGTCGAGGCTATGAGCCGGCGCGGACGAACCCCGAAAGATTCCATGGGACGGCCCCTTTTAACCGGGCGACGGGGGAGCCTTTGAGCAATTCGGCCAAGCCGACGTATTCTTCGGTGTTCGGAGAGACTCTGGTCAAGCTCGCCAGAAAGGACGAAAAAATCATCGCCATCACGGCGGCGATGCCGGAGGGAACGGGGTTGATGCGTTTTGCCAGGGAGTTCCCGGGGCGGTTTTACGACGTGGGCATCGCCGAGCAGCATGCCGCCAATTTCGCGGCGGGCCTGGCCCTCAGTGGGCTTAAACCGGTCGTGGCCATTTACTCGACCTTCCTTCAGCGGGCTTATGATCAACTCTACCACGACGTTTCCTTGATGGACCTGCCGGTTGTTTTTGCTCTAGACCGCGCCGGCATTGTCTCCGACGACGGGCCGACTCACCAGGGGATCAACGATCTCGGCTATCTCCGGCACATGCCCCATATGATCGTCATGGCTCCCAAAGACGAGAACGAACTGCAGAGAATGCTCCTCTCTGCCATTTCTTATCCCCATCCGACGGCCATTCGCTTTCCCAAGGGCAAAGGCGTCGGGGTTCCCCTGGAGGAGAATCCGCAGGCTATCCCTTTAGGTCAGAGCGAGCTGGTCAGGGAAGGCAAGGACCTGTTGCTCGCCGTTGGGAGCATGGTCTACCCGGCGCTCGAAGCCGCCGAGCAGCTGGAACGCGAGGGCATCAGCTTGGCTGTCGTCAATGTCAGGTTTGTCAAGCCTCTGGATGAAGAAGCTATTCTCCGGTTTGCTCATAAAGGCAACACGATCATCACGATCGAGGAAGGAGTGACGGCAGGAGGATTTGGAAGCGCTGTCCGGGAGCTCCTGGATAGAGAGAAGAGGTTCGATATCCGCTTCAAAACCATCGGGCTTCCGCTGGAGGTCTATCCGCTCGGGACGTCAGACCAGATCAAGCGGAGGTTCGGCCTCGATGCCGACGGTCTTGTTACCCAAATAAGAGATTTTTTCAAACAGATCCATTGAGCCAGGTGCCGCTTAAAAAAGACAGGGCTGATAAGGTTCTCTTGAGCCGACATCTGGCCGAGAGCCAGCAAAAAGCCCAAGCGCTCATCATGGCCGGGCTTGTCTACGCCGGCGGCCGGAGGGTCGAAAAACCGGGACAGCTCGTCGGCGTGGATGAAGATCTCTCGCTGCGGGAAGAAATACCCTATGTTAGCCGGGGAGGATTGAAGCTCGAAGAGGCGCTGGACGCCTTTTCGATAAATGTTCGAGGAGCGGTCGCTGCCGACCTGGGCTCTTCCACCGGGGGGTTTGCGGATTGCCTGCTTCAGCGAGGCGCGCGGCTCGTCTACGCCGTGGATGTCTCTATCAGCCAGCTGGATTGGCGTCTGCGGAATGACGCCAGAGTAATTCCGGTCGAGAAAAACGCACGCTATCTCACAAGCGAAGACTTTGCTGAAAACCCGGATGTCGTCACACTCGACCTCTCCTTTATATCCGTGGTCAAGGTTTTGCCGGCGGTCAGGGGATTCCTGAGGAACGGGATTGCCTTGAGCCTGCTTAAGCCGCAGTTTGAGGTCGGAAGGGGCCAGGTCGGAAAAAAGGGGATTGTCCGAGACCCGGCCCAGCACGAAGCAGTGCTCAATCAAGTGCTGGAAGAGGCCCGCCGCCTGGGGTTTGGCGTCCGGGGCCTGATCAAGTGTTCGGTCCGGGGACAGAGGGGAAACAGGGAGTTCTTTGCCTATTTGACTTTGGCCGGGGATCATATGCCCCAGGAAAAAGTCAGGGAATTGGTCAAGGAGGTGGTTCATGAACCGAAGGATTAAAAGAGCAGGAATCGTTATCAAGCCGCATGCTCCCAATATTGAGAAGACCTTATCCGGCCTGATGAACTATCTGGAAGAAAAAAACATCGCCTGCGTTCTTGAAGATGTGGCCGCAAAAAAGCTGCTCCAGAAAGAGGGAACGGCCAAAGAAGAGCTTCCGGCCAAAGTGGATTTGGTGATCGTCCTGGGCGGGGACGGAACGCTGCTCAGCATCGCTCATCTGGCCGCCCTAAGAAATGTCCCGGTCCTCGGAGTCAACCTGGGACGGCTCGGCTTCTTGACAGAAGTGCCCAAGGACGAGATGTTGATCGCTTTGGATTCTTTCCTCGAAGGGAACGAGGAGATCATCAGCCCGAGAATGCTGCTTGAAACCAGGTTCAAAGGGAACGCGTATTACTGCTTAAATGACGTTGTCATCAA
>CAZOKP010000032.1:8937-10884 GCA_964580435.1 uncultured Eubacteriales bacterium | reverse complement strand
TTGAAACCAGGTTCAAAGGGAACGCGTATTACTGCTTAAATGACGTTGTCATCAATAAGGGCGCCGTGGCCCGGATGATTCAGATAGGCATCTGGATCGATGAAAAAGAGATCGCGGCCTTAAAGGCAGATGGTCTCATTGTCTCGACGCCGACGGGGTCGACGGCGTATGCGCTTTCGGCAGGAGGTCCCATCGTCCAGCCTTATGTTCCGGCCATTGTGCTCGCTCCCATCTGCCCTCATACGCTCTCGTTCAGGCCGATGGTCGTCTCGTCCACATCCAGAGTCAAGGTTCAGCTTTTGACGGCGGGTGAGGAGGTTTACCTGACCCTTGATGGGCAGAGAGGATTCTCCTTGGGCAAGAACGATGCCGTGGAGATCAAAAGATCCCGTTACGAGCTTCGCCTCATCTCTTCTCCCAAAAGAAACTACTTTGACCTGCTCAAAGAAAAGCTGGGCTGGGGGGCCTTTCCGTAAGAGCCAACCTGACTTTGTTTGACATTTCTTCCCTCAGCCATTATGATTTTCATCCCGAGAGGAGACAAGATTGTCGAGTGATATTCTTAACGTCTCAGACGCCACGTTCGAGGAAGACGTGTTAAAGTCCCCACTCCCGGTTCTGGTCGATTTCTGGGCGGAATGGTGTATGCCTTGCCGGATGATCGCGCCCACCGTCGAGAACATTGCCGAAACCCATAAGGATAAGCTGAAGGTGGCCAAGATGAACGTCGATGAGAACATGAAGACGCCTTCGAGATACGGCATCCGCGGCATCCCGACCCTCCTCCTCTTCAAGGCCGGGGAGATCATAGAGACCATGGTGGGGGTGCAGCCGCGGGATAAAATCGTCGAGATCATCTCCAAGCATCTATGAGGCCGGTCGAAAAGTATGACGTCGTCATCATAGGAGCCGGGCCGGCCGGCCTGGCTGCGTCTCTTTACACGGGGCGAGCCCGCCTGAAAACCATCGTCCTTGAGAAGGGCCTTCCCGGCGGGCAAATCCTGATGACCGATTGGCTGGAGAATTACCCCGGCTTCCCCGAAGGGATCAGGCCCTTCGACCTCGTCGAAAATTTCCGGAGACAGGCCGAGAAATTCGGGGCCGTAATCGAGACGGATGAAGCCAAGGGCATCCGCAGAGAAGATGACCCCTGGGCGGTTGTGGGCCAAAACAGAGAGTATGTGGCTCCCACCGTGATTATTGCCACAGGCGCAGCCTACCGGAAGCTCGGGATTCCCAACGAGGAGAGATTCACAGGAAGGGGTGTGTCTTACTGCGCCACCTGCGACGCGGCCTTTTTCAGGGACAAAGTCGTAGCTGTCGTCGGCGGAGGAGACAACGCCCTGACCGAGGCGATATTCCTGACGAGGTTCTGCCGGAAGCTCTTTCTCATCCATCGGAGAGACCGATTCCGGGCTATCAAGATTCTCCAGGAACGGGTGCTCGCCAACCCGAAGATAGAGGTGCTTTGGAACAGCGTCGTGGAATCTGCCGAAGGAGTAAGTTGCCTTGAGAGGATTCTGGTCAAGAACGTCAGGGAGGATCGGACGTTTCCGCTCCAGCTCGACGGCCTTTTCATTTCCATCGGGATGGACCCCCACACGGAGTTTGTCAAAGGACTCTTGGAGTTAAATGAGTGGCGCGAGATCAAAGTCAGGCCCAACATGGCGACGTCTCAAGCGGGGATATTTGCCGCGGGAGATGTGGCCGAGGCCTGTCCTAAACAGGTCATCACGGCCGCGGGCACAGGAGTCGCCGCCGCCTTAGCCGTCATTGATTATCTGCAGTCCCTAGGCGGGTGACAAAAGAAGTGGGCGGATGACAAAAGAAGTACGCGGGTAGTGTCATTGCGAGCCTTAGCGAAGCAATCCGGCGAAGTCGCCGCGAGCGCAGCGTGGCGACCTCATTCCTTATTAAGCCTTTTTTCCAGCTCTTCCACCCGGGCCT
>CAZOKP010000032.1:0-8837 GCA_964580435.1 uncultured Eubacteriales bacterium | reverse complement strand
GCGTGGCGACCTCATTCCTTATTAAGCCTTTTTTCCAGCTCTTCCACCCGGGCCTTTAATTTCTTCACATCCTTGATGAAGTCATGGAGTTGCGGGAGCAGGACCCAGACTTTTCTCCAGTCGCGGATATCGAGATGCGGGCTTCCCGCGACGAAAGAATCCGAGGGGATGTCTTTGGTGATCCCGGATTGGGCCGCGATGATAACCCTGTCGCCGATGTTCACGTGGTCGGCCACGCCGACCTGCCCGGCCATGACGACGCTCTTTCCGATTGTGACGCTCCCGGCGACGCCCGTTTGACCGGCGAGGATGGTGTTCTCACCGACCTCCACGTTATGAGCGACCTGGACCAGGTTGTCGATCTTGGCCCCCTTGCGGATTGTGGTTTCGCCCAGGGCGGCCCGGTCAACAGTTGTGTTGGCGCCGATCTCCACATCGTCCTCGATGATGACCGTGCCTTTCTGGGGGATTTTTTGGTGCGAGCCGTCGCCCGTTTGGATGTATCCGAACCCGTCCGAGCCGATCACGGCGCCGTTATGGATGATGACGCGGCTCCCGATCTTGACGTCTTCGCGAATAGAGACGTGCGAGTGGAGGACCGTCCGCTCTCCGATCTTGACTCTCGGGTAGACAGAAACCAGGGGGAAAATGACCGATCCTTCGCCGATCTCGACATCGTCTCCGATGAAGGCCAAGGCGCCGACAGCCACGTTCTTTCCCAGCACGGCCGAAGGAGAGATCAGGGCAGAAGGATGAATTCCCGGATCAAGACGGTAGGGCTTGAAAAAGAAATCAACGGCCTTGACGAAGGTGAGATGGGGATTATCTGAAAAAAGGACCGGTATTCCCCTAAACGTCTCGCCGGCCGGGACGATCGCAGCCGAGGCCTTCGTCGCTTCCAGGAGTTTACGGAACTTCGGGTGAGCCAGGAAGACAAGATCCCCTTCCCGGGCGTTCTCGAGGCTCGAAACTCCGAAGATCTTTCTTTCGCCGTCGCCCTCGAAAGGACAACCCAGGAGCCCGGCGAGCTCCTTCACCGTTAAGCTCGGAACCTGGAACGACTTGCTTTCAGACCGCTTTTTCATGTCTTCTCTCGTTTAAAACAGCGGCCAACTCGGCTCCCCAGAGCAGAATAATCAGGGAAAAAGAAATCCATAAAAGGAAAAAGATCATCGAGGTCAGAGTCCCCTGGACGAGTTTCGAGAGGACGATGCCGATCGCCGAAAAATTGGCCACATAAAAAGCGAAGACTCTTTTAAAGGCTTCCCAGAGGACGGCAATGATGACCGCTGCCAGGGCGGCCGGCGCGGTATGGACTTTCACTTCGGGGATGAACTTGTAAAGGATAAAAAGGAACAGGAAGGTGAGGGCCAAGGGAACGATGTATTGAATAAGGAAGTTATTCACAAGCGCGATGGTTTTGGGGTTTACGTGGCTGGCCGCATATTCGCTTTCCTGAAGAGCGCGGTGAAGGGCTGTCCAGATGGCGGTTATAGAAAGGGAAATCAGCAGGATGATCCCCATCATGAACATGATGGAGTATTCAATGAGCCGGTTGTAGAAAAAGGATTTCTGGTATTTCGTCCGGAAGATGACATTAATCGAATGAATCAGGTTGGAGAACACAAAGCTGGCGGCGACGAGGGAACCGATGAGGCCGAACCAGCCGAGGTTGCTGAGATGCTCAGAGACGCCCTGGAGTTTTTTGAAGAACGATGGATCAAGCTTGGCGAAAAATTCGTCCGAGAACAGGTTCAGGCTCCGGAGCGCCGGCTCGGACGTCCCCACAATCTTGCTCGTCGCGAACACAAACAGGGCGACCAGCGGGACGGCGCAGAGAAAAGCAAAATAAGAAATGATGATGGCTGAATTCCAGCACTTGTCTTCATTGAACCTTTTGAACGTCTCTCCTAAGATCCCGAAAACAGCCAGATTCATCCGCTTTCTCTAAGACGGAACGCCGTTGCTTAGGCGTATTTTCCCCACTGGATGAGGAGGATAATGATGGTGATGAGAAGGGCGTAGATGACGAGCGTTTCGATCAGGACCAGTCCGAAGATCAGGAGGAAGCGGATGTGCGGGCCGGCTCCCGGATTTCTGGAGATCCCCTCGCAGGCGCTCGAGATGGCCTTGGCCTGGCAGAAGGCGCCGGCAGCAACCGCCAGGGTGATGATGGCCCCGCCGACGATAATGGACAGCTTGTAGAGCGAGGCTTTTTCCGGGTTCGCGGCCGCCTCCTGGGCCAGGAGAGGGCTGCTTGCTACAAGCACGAAAAAGAGCAGGAGCCCAAGGGCTTTGAGAGTTTTGATCATTTCTATTCTCCTTTCACTATTTAATGTTCCTCCTCATGGGCCACCGCGCCCCCGATGTAAATGCAGGCGAGCAAGACGAAAACAAAGGCCTGTATGATAGCCGTAAAGATGGCCACAGCCATGAAAGGGAGAGGAAGAACAAAGGGGACGATGGAAGCGATGACGATGATGAGCAATTCTTCGGCAAAGATATTGCCGAAAAGCCGTAGAGAAAGCGAAACAGGCCGGGAAAAATGGCTGATGATTTCGATCGGAAAAAGGAGCGGAGCCAGGGCCGGGATGGGTCCGGTGAAGTGTTTGAGATACCGAAGAACGCCCTGGGCTTTCATTCCCTGCCAGTGATAGTAGATGAAGACGGAGATGGCACACCCCGCGGTCACGTTGAGCTTGCTCGTGGGCGACATGAACCCCGGGACAAGGCCGAGCAGGTTTGCGGTGAAGATAAACAGCCCGATGCTGCCGATCATCGGGAGATATTTCCGGCCTTCCTCGCCGATAACGTCCACAAGAAGATTCTCAAAGGTCTCGATGATGAGCTCGAGAGCGCTCTGGCGCTTCGAAGGGATGCGGGACAACTTTCGGGCGGAGAGCCCGAGCAAGAGCATAAGGAACAGGGCCACAATAAGACACATGACGATGTAATCTGGAACGGGGTTCTGGGTGTTCTTGGGATGAATTCCGAGGAGCCCGAGCAAGGCCAGAATGGGCTTCCCGAAAACCTTATTAAAAAGTTCAACGATGAAGAGACTGTGTTCTAACCCTTCCATTGCCTTATCTGCGAAATGGCCCTGACCGCTTCAACGAAGAACACCAAGATGACCGTTGAAAAACCAGCCGCGAAGGCCAGGATCATCCTCGGGAATTGGAAAATTATAATAGAAAAGACGCCGATTATCAAGAGAAGGCGGACGAGATAGATGAAGATGCCGGACTTGATGGCTTTTTTCTTGTCCTGACCGAGGAACCGGGAGATCGTCTGTTTGAGCCAGGAGAAACTGGCGGCTGAGCAGACCCCCCCGGCGAAGACAAAGAGGCTTGTGCGGGGGCTGAATAAAACGAGAGAAGCGCAGGCGACAACCAGGGAAAAAACCAGGATTTCCAGGGGAATCCGGCGGAGGATCCGTTCTTCAAGAAGGCGTTGCCCTTCGACGGCTTGTCGGTTATTCATTTTCTTTGTTCTCGACATCCTCGTCTTTCTCTATGCCGAGTTTCCTGAGCCCGCGGAAAAGGCTGAGGAAACCGGAGGCGACACCGAGCAGGGTGAAGATGGAAAGCATCCAGGGATGAGTGCCGAAGAGCTTATCGAGGAAGTAACCCATGAAGAGCCCGACGGCGATGGAAGACGGCAGCATCAGGCCGAGCGAACTCAGCGCGGCAAGCTTGCGGAAGTTGATGCGGGACGGTGGTCGGTCGGGCATTATTTGCAGGACTAATAAGGCTGGGCAAAATCTTCTTAGATCTTGTCCGGCTTTCGCCTTTATTTTTATATTGAATTTATCGGAAAAGTCAAATGCAGTCTAATCCGGCACGTGTAGATCTTGAAACTCAATCTTGCCGATAGCTATACCCAGATTCCTCGGGTCTGGTATGCCCAGGGTCTTCAACGGATTCCAGGTGCGGCTGACTTTGAAGAGGAGGATAATTTTCTGACCGACTTCATTGGGAACAATATATTTATGGGTGTTCCAAATGCTCTTGGTCAAAGTGATCTCGTCCAAAAGCCTCTTATGCTTGAAGAAGTCTTTGACGATATACAGCCTGACTTCCACGGGACTCTGTTGAATATCCGGGTGAGAGGCCAGCAACGGGATTTCGATGATGGGCTTTTCTATTTTAATCGTTAACCCCCCGTATTCCCTCGTCCAACGGAATTCTCTTCCGTCAGTGGTTTTTTCCAATTGATAGAGCCCGAAATCCTGCTTGAGGCCGTATCTTTCGGTCTGGCGGGCTAAAGACAGGGAGTGGGTCGAATTCCAGATATGCACACCGCCGAAAAGAACAAGAAAAATGAATCCAGCTAATTTCTGTCTTTTATTGAAAAGGAATTTTTGCGAGGTGCTCCCCTCTGGTCTAGGGGGATCCCGGACCCAATAAGCGATCAGCCCGATGAGAAGCCAGAAAGCAAACTTAGTCTCGGGGCTCCCGATGTAGGAGTGAAATAAAATGTTGATGAAGTAAGAAATGGCGCCTGCTACCGCTCCAATAAAAAGATAGGGGTTTTCCTCTGGTCCAGGAAGCTTCCGATAGCCTGATTTTATTTCCTTCTTTATCATCCAGAATATCCAGAGGAAGGCCAGAAGTCCGACGACTCCGACTTCCGCAACCACCTGAAGAAAGTAATTCTCGGCCGAGTCGTTTCGGCGGAATGCCTCTAATCCAAATGGGTAACTCTTTTTGTCTTCCGTGTAATAATTGGGGAGTTGGATAATATACGCTCCTGTCCCTACCCCGCTCAGCGGATAATCTCGGCTCATATGGAGGGCTTCTTTCCAAAGGAAGTATCGCTCTGGCGAGAGGCTGACGAGCCCCCCTTTGGCTTGAAGGCTCTGCCAATTGCCCTTGAGCCTTTCAAACACCCGGGCATTTTTAAAGTTCAGAGCTCCAAAGACAATCAGCAAAACAGCCAGAAACGAAGCCATCCCCCAGAGAGTCCGCCTTTTGAAGCGCCCACTCATCTCCCGGGTAGCGCCTTTCCGGGCTCTGGCCATCAACCCCAGGAAAGCAATGATCGCTACCCCAAATCCTAAAAGGCCGCTCCGGATCCCGATGAAAGGCAAGATAAGAAGTGTCCCCGCAAAAGCCGCCCCGAAGAAGATCCTCCGCCACCCTTTAAAGTGGAGCGAGGCGCCCAAGAGCAGCGGACCCGTAATCGCCAAGAAAGTTCCAAAGGCGTTGGGGTCTTTGAAAGTGGCATTAATCTGGCCCAGCCGAACCCAAAATTCTGTATTTCCTAAACTTGGATTCTGGAGGGCCTGAAAAAAGCCAAAACCCAGAGACAGGAAGAGGCTAATTCCGAGGACGGTCAGTGCTTTTCGGACAATATCCTTGGCGAGAAGCACGGTGCCCAGGACTAGGAAAAACCCGAATTCACTGAAATAACTCAAGGAATGAAAAACCGTGCTCATCTGGGCTCCGCCACTCGTCACACCGTTGACATTTGTTACCAGTTCGTAGAGGCCATCGGTCAAAAATGGATAAAAGTTCCCGAACCTCAAGAAGGTGATAACAGCAGAGATCAGAACAAGCCAGGCGGTGATCGTCATCGGCTTTAGAACTGGGCTCGGCGCTGTCTTTTCGGTGAGTCCTGAAGCTCTTCGGACGAGCCAGGCCCAGAAATAAAATAAAAATAAGACTAGAGCGGTGGGCGCGTGAGGCACGCTTTCATTAATTCCAAAATAATAGGGCAGATTATTGATCAGCGGAAAAATAAACAGAAACAAAAGCGTTCCCGCCTCCAGGTCTGAAATTGTCAGGATGACAAGAAGTCCGAGGACTGGCAAAAGGATGACCTGAAAAAGCGTTACGAGCGGAACGTATTTTAGATAGAAAGGACAAAGGGCGGCGCCGCCTATCACGGCTAAGGCCAGGTATTTCAAATTTTCTTTTTGAATTTTCATCTGCCTTTCCGGCGGTCCCTGGATAATTTTATCGCAAAAAGGTGAGGCTTTCAATAATCTGAAGAAATCCAGAATTGCAGATAGGAAAACGCGTGCCCTGTCATCGTGAGGCATCGAAGATGCCGTGGCGATCTGATCCGAACGGTCATTCCGAGCGAAGCGAGGAATCTCAGAATGCTATGCGATAATAATGGGATCGCCACGGCACTTCGTTCCTCGCGACGACTTCGTCGGATTGCCGCGCTCCCTTCGGTCACTCGCAATGACACGCAAGTCAACGACTTCTGTTTCTATTGGCAATTTTGGGTCTTGGGAGAAAATTGACATCTCTTTGTGGAGTATGATAAACCATTCATAAATCGCGCGCTATGAAGAAAAAAATTGTTGTCTTTGGATGTTTAGTTGTCTCCGATTGCCTGGCTATATTCCTCTGCTTTACCCTGGCTTATCTTATCCGGGCAGAGGTCTTTCCCGCCCAATTTCCGTCTCTGCGTCAGAGGCCTGTCTTATTCTCGGCCTACCTAAACACGGCTTACATGCTGTTGCTCTGGATCGGGGTCTTTTTCTATGAGAAACTTTACACCAAGAGACACTCTTTTTGGGAAGAAACACGGTTTCTCATCAAGAGCAGTAGCATCTCTTTTGGTCTCATTGCTGTCGCTCTTTTCGTGACGAAGGAATATTTCCCGTTTTCCCGGATCATTATATTCATGGCCTGGCTTCTGAGCATGGTGATTCTTCCGGGACTCCGGTATATCACCAAGATGTTTCTCCTCCGCCTGGGATTTTGGAAGAAAAAAGTAATTATTATCGGCTCTAGGGAAAGCGCATCATCCCTAATTGAGGCCATCGAGCAAAATAAGACCATGGGATATGAGATTGTAGGTTGCCTGACAGACGAGAAAAAGAAAATTGGCCCATCCGTTTCTGGCGTTCCTATCCTAGGACACTTTGATGAGATTGAAGAATGGAAAAGGAAAACCGGGTTTGATGATATCATCGTCACGTTTCCCAACATCCCTCGCGATAAGCTGATCAGTCTTCTCAAAGCCTGGGAAGCGGTGAGCGATACGATCCGCTATATCCCCCAAACCGGCGATCTCATCACAACGGGAATCGAGATTGAAAATATCGGCAAGGTCCTTTCCCTGGTTGTGAGAAAAAACCTTCATAAGCCCTGGAATATTTTTATCAAAGCCGTTTTTGAGTATGTTCTGGCCGTTGTTTTGGTCATTCTCTTCTTTCCCGTGTTTCTGGTGATCGCGGTCACTATCCGGTTGGATTCTCATGGATCGATTTTTTTCACTCAGGAGCGGTATGGCAAACGGGGCAAGGTCATCAAAGTCGTCAAGTTCCGCACCATGCACGTGGACTCAGACCAGCGTCTGGAGGAGTATCTCCGGAAAAACCCCCAGGCCCAGGAGGAGTGGTCAAGGCACAAAAAACTCATGACATCCGACCCTCGGGTAACACGGGTCGGGAGCTTTTTGCGAAAATACAGCCTGGATGAATTGCCCCAGCTTCTCAATGTCCTCAAAGGCGAGATGAGCATCGTCGGTCCGCGGCCTTATTTGCGGGAGGAGCTCGAGGAAGTCAAACAAGTCAAGTCCCTCCTTTTTCAGGTCAGGCCGGGCATCACTGGTCTCTGGCAGACGAGCGGACGTTCCTTAGTGCCGTTCAGAGAGAGGCTAAATATGGATGAATATTATATCCGGAACTGGTCGCTATGGCTGGATATGGTCATTCTCATGAAAACAGTGAAGGTAACGGCTTCGGGACAGGGAGCTTTTTGAAGCGCTCCGCCCATGAAGATCGGGATCGACGTGCATGCTGCCGAACAGGACGGATCTGGGAACTGTACTTACATCCGCGGACTCCTTCAAGCTCTCCTCTCCCAGGACTTTGAGAATGAGTATATTCTCTATGCCGTTGATAAGAAGCATCAATTCTATCAATGTATCCGGCAGGATGAAAACGTCCGCCTTCGGCCGGTTCCGGTCAAGAACCCTTTGGCCCGGATACCCCTCTTTTTGGGTCGGGTCACATACCGCGATGCCATAGATATTCTTCATGTCCAGTTCATCGCTCCGCCCTGGCATAAAGGAAAGCTTGTCGTTACAATCCACGACCTAGGGTTTCTCCATGTGCCCGAGACATTCTCCAGGTTTTTTGTCTTCCGCTCCAGAATTTTAATCCGGCAAACCGCCCGCCGGGCGGCCAAAATTATAACTGGCTCTCAATTTTCCAAAGAGGATATCTCAACAAGGTACAGCCTGCTCCCCGAAAAAATTGATGTGGTTCCTTACGGTATTTCGTCTCGCTTTAGCGAAGCCCGGAATCCGGGGCAAATCCAAAAAATTCTGGCTAAGTATCAGATTCGGCAGCCGTATATCCTTTCGGTCGGCCGTTTGAATCCGCGGAAAAATCTCGTCTCGCTGGCCAACGCCTTCAGTCGCTTAAAATCCGAGAAGAATCTTACTCACCAGCTTGTCATTGCTGGCCGGGACGATTATAGAGCGACAAAGACCAGCGGCTCTATTAGGAATGCAGGTGGCCGTGATGTCGTCCTGACGGGATTTGTGGAGGAAGGAGACCTGCCCGCTCTTTACCAGGGCGCCGATATTTTCATCTATCCCTCTCTGTTTGAAGGAGTGGGGCTGCCGGTGCTCGAAGCCATGGCCGCCGGTGTTCCGGTCATTGCCTCGAACAGAAGCTCACTGCCGGAGATGATTGGCGACGCGGGAATTGTGATCGACCCGCTTTCCGTGAATGAGATCGCTCAGGCGCTGTGGCGGCTGGTTAGCGATGAGAATCTGAAGGAGGAATGCCGGCGGAAAGGCCGGAAGAGAGGGGCAGAATTTTCCTGGGAGAACGCGGCCCGGAGGACTTTAAAAATTTACCAGGAACT
>CAZOKP010000031.1:0-26888 GCA_964580435.1 uncultured Eubacteriales bacterium | reverse complement strand
TTGGCACCGGACTGCCCAGTTTGAGATAGGATAGAGTGGTGGACTTCGAATCCAAAAGTATGCCGTCTGACACTCCCCTGGAAATCCTCCTTTCCAGGGGAAAAAAGATCTGCCATGATGGCATTGGTATCGACGCGAACATCTCCGATGCCCTGACGGCGCCGTTTCACATCTTGCTCGAGGCAACGGTGATCCTGCCGACGTACCTCTGAATCACCTGATTGCGGGCTGAAAACACGTGGCTGGCCGGAAACCGAGGCAGTGCTTCGCTACATCGTGGCCGCGGCGCAGCAACTGCGGGAAAGGCCCGGGGGCGCGCCAAAATTACTTGTTAGGTTCCGTGAGTGCGTCGTAGACGAGTGTCTGCGAGATCATGAGCAGAGCTGCCCAGTGCGCCACGTCGTCGCCCACCCGTTGCATCATGCCGAGAAAAAACAGGTCGTTCTTCGGATCGATCCAGAACCAGGTGCCCGCGCCGCCGCCCCAAAAGATACTGCCCTGTCCTGCCGGCGTACCCATGCGCGCCGGGTCCTTTATTACGCCGAAATCCAGGCCGTGGCCGAGCACCGGACCGCCGAAGGCCGGGAAACCGCCGCTTTCTTCAGGTATTACGGTTGCCGGAATGAGATCGGCTTGCATGAGCGCAACTGACGCGGGCGCGAGGATGCGCACGCCATTGTAGGTGCCGCCGTTCAGAATCATCTGACAGAAGCGCGCGTAGTCATCGATCGTGGACACCAATCCGCCGCCGCCCGAATCCATCGACGGCTGTTTAGTGAAATCCTCGTGGCCTTCCTTAACCCCCGAATTTGTGGTGGGCGTCAGCTCGATCAGCTTCTTGTTCTCGGGTTCGAATTGGTAGACGGAGGCGAGGCGTGCGGCCTTGTCACCCGCAGCGTAAAACCCCGTATCCTTCATGCCCAGCGGGGCAAACAGATGCTCGGCAAGGAAATCACCGAAACGCCGACCGGAGAGTTTTTCAACAATGTAGCCCTGGATGTCCACTGCGGCGGAATACGACCACCGGGTGCCGGGCTGATACAGCAAGGGAATGCTGGCGATCTTCCTTACCGCCTCGTGCAAACCGTTGGATCTCAGGACCCCCAGCTTTTGAAACTGCTGATTGACGTAATCGATGTAGTTCTCAATGATCAAGCCGTACCCGAAGCCGGCGGTGTGGCTCATGAGCATGGCCATTGTCGGCGGCTGCTTCGGGTCTTCGAGAATCGGCTTGCCGTCCTTGTCCAGGCCCGCAAAAACCTTCAGATTCGCGAATTCGGGAATGTACTTCGATATCGGGTCGTTCAGCTGCCACTTGGCCTGTTCGAACAGGATCATCATGGCGACGCCCGTGACGGGTTTGGTCTGCGAATACATGCGGAAGATGCTGTCGCGTCTGAGCGGCGTGTTCTTCGCGATGCTGTCTTTGCCGTACGCGTCGTAGTTCACGATCTTGCCGTGGCGTACCAGCATCGTCATGATCCCAGCAACTTCGCCTTCGTCCACCATGCGATGCATGGCGGCGTTGAGAAGGTCGAAACCGACGCTGCCGGGCGCCGCGGCGCTCAGTGTTACAGGCGGGTTTGCAGAATTGGTCGCCTGCGCGCTCGTTGCCTTGGGCTTGGCTTCACCCCACGCCAGGCCAGCCAGTGTTAGAATGGTAAATATCGCGGTGCAAATCCAATTTGAATTCATCGTCTCTCCTCTCTTTCCATCTTCGTGATTGCTTCTTGTTTCTCGGCGTGCCGCAGGCATAGGTACTTCCTTTTCCGCGCCGTGCGCATCCGGCAGCCACAAGGCTTGTAGGTCTTCTTTCATGGCGGGTCTTCATTTCTTCCGATCCCATGTCACTCGATAATAATACAATAAACCTATAAAATCAATCGGAATAGTAGAATAGCGTCTTTGGCAATGGCCGGATTCTCTATTTGGTCAACGTGGGTCCTGACGAACCGTCCGGCGGCAGGCCCTGTTGGAAACGGTCGAGCTGACGACCACGCCCGGAATGCCAATGCGCATGGCGATGATCGAGAGACGCAGGATCTCTTCCGCCAGTTTCGCGCCCGTCAACCTCCGGTCGCGAGCGGCATTTCCGCTGTGCTATAATCCGGTTGCATGCCCAAAATGCGCTGGAGAAGGATTCTCGTAAGGACGTCTCTTATCATCCTGGCGATTCTCATGCTGGGAATAGGCTATAGCCTGGTTTTCCCCAACATTTCCCGGCTCAAAAAAGACGCGCCGAAGGCGACCGCCTTCATGAAATACCGCCAGAAGATGTCCAGAAAGGCGGGAAGGAATCTGGCTATCGCCTACACCTGGATGCCTCTGGACAAGATTTCCCCTTACCTCGTTCAAGCCGTCGTGATCTCCGAGGACGACAAGTTCTGGAGCCATAAAGGTTTTGATTTCGAAGCTATCAAGACCGCCCTCGAGAAAGATATCAAGAATAAGACATGGAAGCATGGAGGAAGCACCATCACCCAGCAGCTGGCCAAGAACCTTTTTTTATCGCCGTCCAGGAATCCCATCCGTAAGCTAAGAGAGATCATTCTGACCTGGAGGCTCGAGAGCGCGCTGTCCAAAAAAAGGATCCTCGAGCTCTACCTCAATGTGGTTGAATGGGGAGCCGGGATCTTCGGGGCCGAGGCCGCCTCGCAGCGGTATTATAGGAAACCGGCCTCAGCGCTCAGTCCTCAGGAGGCCGCCCATCTGGCAGTCGTTCTTCCCAGCCCTCAAAGGTACAATCCACTGAGCGGCACGGACTATATTGAGGACCGCGCCAGGGAGGTCCTCGATATCATGATCAAACGGGGAACTGTGGCGAGCGAAGAGGTCGAGAATTGAAGCGGGTGGCGGACTGGATTCTCAACAATATGAGATCCACCTCTCAAGCTTAGCCTGCGTGAAGAAGCTGGCGACGGATGCGCAATTGACCTTATCAGAAAGATAAGCATTTGTTTTTCTGCTGCGCTGGCCGGGTGGGCATCTTTAGCTCGACTTTCCCATCAATCATCGAGGGAAATAGTAAACCGAATCTCGAAACAAGGATGGCTGGAGAGTGCGGGGTTATCAGAACTTCCTGATAAGCGATGCGCGGGCGTAGAGGCTTGTCTGCGATAAAGTTCAGTTTGAGATGGCTGATGATGCGATCGACAACTGCATAGTCAGTAATGAAGTTGAAAACACAAGCGATAAACCGTACAATAGGGGTCTCCGGAACACAGAAATTTAGTGAAGATTGGAAGAACGAGCGGGCATAACTCAGCGGTAGAGTGCCAGCTTCCCAAGCTGGGAGTCGCGGGTTCGAATCCCGTTGCCCGCTCTCTATATTGACTATGGAGGGGCGGTTCTTTTTGCGGACCGTCTCCATTTTCTGGCCATGAAAGAATGGAGCCTCATCGTCGATCATGTCCCTCAGCGGGGCTCCGTGAATATGGCCATTGACGAATACCTTTTTCGCTCCCTTGGCCAGACGCCTCAAACGTGCGTCCGCCTTTATCAATGGGATAGGCCAACGGCGTCGCTGGGCTATTCGCAGGCCCTGGATAAAGCCATCAACCTCGATTTCTGCAAGAAAAACGGGGTCAATATCGTCAGAAGAATCACCGGCGGGAAACTCGTCCTCCACTGGAGAGAAATCACATACGCCCTAGTCTCTTCCGACAGGCAGGCCTTTTCATCGACTCTGGCTGAATCTTACCGGTTGATTTCAAACGCCCTCATTCTTGGACTCAAAAAAATGGGCCTGGAAGCGAGACTATCCGGCCCGCCTCCTTCGTCTTATAGTAAGGGAAACATGCCCTGTTTTTCTTATCCGGCTCGAGATGAGGTTGAGATCGACGGGAAAAAGATCATCGGGAGCGCCCAGAAAAGAGTGGGCTGCCGTTTTCTTCAGCACGGCTCCATTCCTCTTTATTCGGATGAGGGTCTGTTGAAACAGGCCGCAGTTCTCAAAGGAGAAGACGGCCGCATCCGAATGACCTCTCTCTCCGAAGCCCTGGGGAAGCCTGTGACCTTCGAGTGGGCAGTCGAACACCTGGCCGCAGGAATCAGCGAGTCTTTTGGGATTCGTTTTGTGCCCAGCATTTTCCGGCCCGATGAACATGCTGTCATTTTTCGGATCCAGAAAGAAAAGTACGAGAATGATGACTGGACGCGGGGAAGGCAGAATGCCGCGCGTATTGATTTTTTTGATTTCGAGTGATACGATTTTGATGCCATCGAGGTGCTCGAACGATGAATGAAGTCGAAGAACTTTCCAAGCTGGATGTCCAGAGCCTTCCGCCCCTCCGGTCCATGGTCTTGGATGACCTCCATCAAAAGGCTCTCAAGAACCTTCATCTGGAGCTCGGGACCGGCCCGGTGCTCTATCTTCTTTCGCCCTCTTATTCCGTCCTAAACCCCACTCCCAACGAGAACATCACAGATTTCATTACCAAAAAAGAGGCGCTGCTGGATTATCTTAAGGAGTCCATCATCCATAACCTGGCGATGTATTCCGTCCTCCTGGACATCAACAGCTATTTTGTCGAGCAGAACAACTTCCTCGTTTTGGCCAGATTGAGGGAGAAAGATTCGGGCGGGCGCCGGTATGAGGTCAAATTCTACACCAACTCGCCGATGGATCTGACGACGCACTATGAGGATAAAATTTATATCGGACGGGATTTCATCGACCTGTTCAACCTCAAGCGGAAGTATTTCGGCGTCAAGGAGCTGATCATATCGCTGAAGGACCAGAATGAGGTCCTGATCGACAAGGCCCAGGAGAAATTGAAGAATCCTCTCGATCACAAATCATTCTTCCAGGAGATCAAGGAGTTGGTCAACGAATTGCGGTCGGAGAGCCTGCTGCTGCTCCAATCGCTGCCTCCTTATCTTGATTTCGCCAAACTCAGCGACAAGGACCTGATCGACATCAACGCGGAATACAGGACGATCAATCATTTTGTCATCGAGCTTCATGACGAGGTGGAGGAATTCGAGAATCTTCTCCATTTCAAGAAAGAGAACGATTTTGTTCGCTACGTGACGAAGTACAAAAAGGATATAACGAACCTGATCTCTTACTTCAACATCAAGATCACGGGCGTCCTGACCCAGAAGATTTATAATCTGAAGAATAAAGAAAAATAAAAAGGGGCGGTTCTCCGAAGAGAACCGTCCCGAGTGTAAGCTGCTAACCTTTATTTAGGGGGGAATCCGGTTTCGACAAAAATGTCGTTGTAGGTTGTGGTGAGAAGAATGTGCGGTTTTTCCTTGAGGTCGAGAAAGGCCTTGGCCACAGTCAGGCTGTCTTTTTCCTCGAGGGCAATCTCTCCGGCCAGGCGCCAATGGATATCTCCATTCCTGGTCTGGGCTTCAAGAGGATACTGCTCGCCTTCAGGCCAATAGAATGTGATTGTGGAATATTCGCCGCGGACTTCGATAGGTCCCGTAAGGGGCAGGGGGTCGAGAATGACATCGCCGTGGGATTGGAGGAGCGTCGTTTTTCCGGAAAAACCAACAAGCTCGATATTATCATAAGACGTGGAGACAGAGATTTCTTCCCCGACCACATTTTTCCCGGAGACAGACAGGTTTCGGCCTGAAATCTTGAGGTTTCCGCGGACGTTGCTCAGGTCGGCCGAGGCATAGTTGTCCCTTATTTCCAGGCCGCCGTTCACGTCATCTGCTTCGATCTCGGAATGATGACCTTCTATTTTGGTCTGGCCGACGCGCGCCACAGATATCTTTTCGTAGGAATTCGTGATGTCTAGGGGTCCGGTGAGGTCCTCGCCTATGATCTCAGTATGTCTTCCATCGATGACGATTTTCTGGCCGACTTTTTGAACCTGAACTGTCCCGTAGGACGTTTCGATTCTCATCTCTCCCTGGACGCCGTTGGCGAAAACGGACGAGTGGCTGCTTTCTACCTGGCAGTTCGAATGGAGGGCCGACAATTTAATGTCCTCATAACTGTTCTCTATCTTGAGCTCCCCGTTTACGTCGGAGGCGGCAACCTCTCCGTGGGGGTTGCGGATAACCGCCTTTCCAACCTGAGTGGCCTTGACAAGGCCGTAGGAGTTCGCAACTTCGATGTCCATGTTCAAAGGGATGCTGATACGAAGGTTTGTCTCGAAGCCTCTAACGACTCCGATGAACGCGTGCCTCGCCTTGAGTTCCTCCCGGTTAGTCTTGAGCGTTACGGCCTGCTCGTCCTTGTCGACAACGAGGCGGATACTATCCAGGGTTTCTTTAGCTTTCTCTGCGTTCTTCCGCCATGCTCTCTTCTCTAAGGTGACGGTGATCTTGTCGCTCTCCGTGCCCTGGACCTCGACGTTTCCATGGGCGTTGATGACTCTGAGAGATGCCGGGAAAGGCGGTTCGATAACTTGGGATTCTGCGGAAGTGAATTCCTGGAGGTCGAGGCCGATATAATCCTCCAGATTCCCGTCAATGTCGATCTTTCCAGTCTGGACATGGTAGAAGAAGACGCCGGCGACGATGATGAATATCAGCAGAACAATTTGTTTGGGTTTCATCGTCAATCCTGCTTTTTATCGAGGGCTTTAGATTCTTCCTTCTTTTCCTTCAAACCGAAATAGAGCTTCCAGGCACCCCAGATGATCAGGCCCACCGGCCAGAGACGGGCCACGATATCCCAGACATCGACATCGAACCGGTCCAGCAAGAAGATCAACCCGATGACGATGAGGATGATTCCCCAGGCTAACGCGTCACGCTGTTTCTTGGCCATTTTATCCTCCTATTTGTTCTTAGAAAAATGCTCTGCCACGAGCTTTCCGCCGATGACGATTATGACCAACGGCCAGAAATCAAAGATTCTCTTGTAGCTGATCACGTCGAAGTTCCCCAGAAGAAGAATGGCGCCAAGCACGATAAGCAGGCCTCCCCAGAATACAGATCCGGACTTGAAGGCTTCAACGGTGACTTCTTCTTCTTCTTTGGCTTCCTCGCTCTGCAGGGCTCTTCGGTTCAGCCTTTTGGCTATGCTGACCGAATCGATAATCTGAAAGAAGTAGAATCCCGCAAGGACCAGCCCGGCAAAAGGCTGCGCTGAGCTGTGTTCCTGCATTGTGACCAAGCCGGCGAATACGATGAGGTAGATAAAGCCCTTGATGATTTCCCCGTTATAAAAGGCGCCGACCCCAAACGGGAAAAAAGCAGAAAGGATCCCGGCCAGAGCGGGGGATTTCGGTGGCCTTTGGACGATAACTTTTTCTTCCATTTCAATTCCTCCTAAGTTTTGATTTCATCCTTTTTCCCGCCAAAAATTTTCCAATTCTTGAGGGAACCAAGGACATTGTCTTTATAATCAACCAGCCGGTCCGTCCAAGAACCGGCTTTGGCATAAAGCTTTTCGACCTGGCTGTAGCCGAGATGGATTTTCTGGTCGATCGTCCGGTCGATATACTTCTTGTCTGGATTAAAGAGATAAAAAGACAGGACGGTCAGGAAAATGGCGGCCGTGGCAAAAATGGGCTGGAGCGACGGCTTGAGCAGGAAGTCAAGGCTGAAACTGAACTTTTTCCTCCTCTCGGGAATGGCGTAGAGCTTGGAGGCTAGGCTTTCGGTGATTTCGGCCTCGGGAAACCCGAAAAGCGCCTCACGGGTTTCTTGGAGGGCAGAGTAGAGCGAGGCGCAAGCCTGGCAGGTCGCCAGGTGCCTTTCGAGAAGACTTTTCTCGTGGGCAGTGAGTTCTCCTTCCAGGAAAGAAGAAAGGAGTTCCTCGATTCGTTTACAGTTCATCGGAGCCCTCCTTCTTTTCTTGGAGAATTTTGGCCAGCTGAAACCTTCCCCGGCTGACCCGCGATTTGACCGTTCCAATCGGCAGGCCGGTGATTTCGGCGATCTCCTCATAGGTCTTGTCCTGGATATCTCTGAGGATGACGGCCAGGCGGATATCCGAGGAGAGATGATTAAGGCTCTCCCAGACTATTTTCCTGTTGTCTTTCTTGACCAGAGCGGCCTCAGGGCTTTCGGCGTTCTCGACAATGAAGAAATGTTCGTCAAAATCGTCACGGTTGGTCTTTTCCCATTTGGTCCTGCGGTAGGTGTCGATGAGATGGTTCTTGGCCAGAGTTAGGAGCCAGGCGGTAAAGTTCTTCCCGAAGTCGTATTTGGGCAGGGAATGGTAAAGCTTGAGGAAGATATCCTGGGTCAAGTCTTCGGCCTCCTGGTAGCTTCCGGCGAATTGGTAGGCCATGTTGAAGACCCGCTTGGAATAGGTATTAACGAGCATCTCCCAGGCTCCTTGCTTGCCTTGCAAGCATTCTTTGATCACTTTGTTTAAGTCCACTCACTTCACCTTGATAGACGAGATTCTCTGCCGAAAAGTTCCCTGAGTCAATATTGGGTATCCCCAAAACCGGATACTTTTCCTTGACTTCAAAAATGAGATATGACAGGATTATCCCTCATTAAATTCTGGTCCATGACGCTCGAAAAAAAAGCGGGGACGGTTCTTTTGCGGAACCGTCCCTTTTTTGTTTTTCTATAGGGAGGAAACCCATGGAAGGAATCATCGGTTACGGGGCTTACATCCCGAGAAACCGGATCAAAGTGGAGGAGATCGCCAAAGTCTGGGGTGCCGATGCTCCAAGCTACAAGAAGGGGCTGTTAGTCGAGGAAAAATCCGTCCCTTCTCCCGACCAGGACACAATAACGATGTCGGTGGAAGCCTCAAAATATGCCTTGAAGAGGGCTCGGATTAACCCGAAAGAGATTGGTGCCGTTTACATCGGCTCTGAATCCCACCCTTATGCCGTCAAACCGAGCGGGACCGTGTTGGCGGAAGCTATTGGAGCCACGCCCGAAGTCCATACAGCCGACTTTGAGTTTGCCTGCAAAGCGGGGACAGAAGGGATGTTTGTCGCCCTGAGCTTAGTTAAGGCCGGGGAAATTAAATATGGGCTGGCCGTGGGTGCGGACACATCTCAGGGAGCTCCCGGCGACGCCTTGGAGTATACGGCCGCGGCAGGTGCGGCGGCTTACATTTTCGGCCGGGAAAATATCGTGGCCGAGTGCCTGGAAACGTATTCCTTTACCACCGATACACCTGATTTCTGGCGGCGCGAATACCAGTATTATCCCCAGCACGGCGGCCGGTTCACTGGTGAACCTGCTTATTTCAAGCATATAACCGGCGCGGCCAAAGGGATCATGGCCAAGGCAGGCCTGAAGCCTTCGGACTTCAACTATGTCATCTTCCACCAGCCCAACGGCAAATTCCCTTTTCGGGTCGGGGACCTGCTCGGATTTACGAAAAAGCAGATCGAGCCCGGCTGGCTGGTGTCGAAACTCGGAAATACTTATTCGGGGTCATCGCCGATAGGTCTGACCGCGACTCTGGATATTTCCAAGCCCAATGACCTCATTCTCATTGTATCCTATGGGTCGGGGGCGGGAAGCGATGGGTTCGTTTTCAGGGTTACAGAAAGAATTAACGAAGTCAGGGACTTGGCCCCCAAGACCAGGTTTCTACTCGAAAACAACAGGAATTATCTGGATTACGGGACCTACGCCAAGTTCCGCCATAAGATCCGGAAGGCCGAGTAGGAGGAGAAAATGAGAGAAGTTGCTGTCATCGGTGTGGGCATGACCAAGTGGGGTGAGCTGTGGGAGAAGTCTCTCCGCGACATTTTTGTGGAGACGGCTCTCCTCGCTTTGGATGACGCCGGAGTGGATAAAATCGATTCTCTCATCGTCGGGTCGATGTCGAGCGGGCTTTTTATCGGGCAGGAGCACCTCGCTTCTCTTCTCGCCGATTACCTGGGCCAGACCCCCGTTCCCGCGGCTAGAGTCGAGTCCGCCTGCGCGTCCGGAGGCCTGGCTTTGAGGACCGGCTTTATCGAGGTTGCCTCGGGGATGGCGGATATTGTCCTTGTGAGCGGGGTTGAAAAGATGACCGACGTCAACGGCAACGAGGCCACTTACGCCCTCGGCACGGCTGCCGACCAGGAATATGAATGCTACCACGGCATCACTTTTCCGGGTCTCTATGCCCTGATAGCCCGAGCCCACATGGAAAAATACGGAACCACAAGGGAACAGCTGGCCATGGTGGCTGTGAAAAATCATCACAATGGCTCGATGAACCCCTTGGCTCAATACCCTTATGAAATTACCGTGGACGGCGTGCTCTGTTCCGTGCTTGTGGCCGACCCGCTTCGTGTCCTGGATTGCTCTCCCATCACGGATGGCGCAGCCGCGATGATTCTCTGTCCTTTGGATATCGCCAAAAAAATGAAAAAGCCCCTTGTGAAGATCAGCGGCAGCGGCCAGGCCACGGATACAATAGCGCTTAGCTCGCGGAAGGATCTCACGTGGATCGAGTCAACCTACCAGGCAGCGAAGAAAGCTTATTCTATGGCCGGGAAGAAGCCCGAAGATATGGATGTCATCGAGGTCCATGATTGCTTCACTATCGCCGAGATCTGCGTGACCGAAGCCCTGGGTCTTGTGGAAAAAGGCAAGGGCGGAAAGGCCGTGGAGGAAGGCATAACGTCCCTTCAAGGAAAATTTCCGGTGAATGCGAGCGGCGGGTTGAAAGCCAAGGGGCATCCTGTCGGAGCCACAGGGGTTGCTCAGGCCATCGAAATCGTTAAGCAGCTTCGGGAAGAGGCAGGGCCCAGACAAGTCAAGGAAGCCAGGGTCGGCCTGACCCAGAATATGGGCGGAAGCGGCGGAAGCTCCATTGTCCATATTTTTGAAAGAAGCTGAGAGGAGGAGAAAATGCCGACACCATCGAGATATTGGAGAGAAATTCCCCAAAGATACAGGCTCGAGGCCGCCAAATGCAAAAAGTGCGGGGCTATCTCCTTCCCGCCCCGGCTCGTCTGCCCCGAGTGCAAAGCCAGGGAATTCGAGCCCATTACCCTCGCCGATAAAGGAAAGATCGTCACCTACACGATCATCCGCGTAGCGCCACAGCCTTTTGTCGATCAAACGCCCTATGCCGTCGGCATCGTCGAGCTCGATGACAGAGTGCGGCTGACCGGTCAGATCGTCGACTTCAATTTTGAGAACCTGAAAACGGGCTCGAGGGTAAGAATCGAATTCAGGAAGATCTACCAGGAAGGCGAATCCGGAGTCATCTACTACGGATACAAATTTGTGCCGGAATAGAGGCAATTAGAATGGGTCCTATCACGGCGCGTTCCCGTCCGTCCTCGCCTACGACCCTCCCACCCGCACCATTCGCTGCGGGCGGCCGGGAACTGACGCCGCGCCACCCATTCTTCAATAGGAACAGGAACCAGATGAAAGAGGGGACGATATGTTTAAAATAGAAAGTAAGGTCGATACCCAGAGCCAAGAATATAAGGATAATTTCGAGCAGATGAAAAAGGTCGTGGCCGAGTATAGGAAGCGGCTGGCCAAAGCGCAGGAAGGAGGCCCTCCAAAATACAGGGAACTCCACAAGTCCCGGAAAAAACTCTTGGTCCGGGAGCGGCTGGAACGCTTTTTCGACCGCAACACTCCTTTCTTAGAGCTGAGCGCGCTGGCCGCGAACGGCATGTATGATGACGAAGCTCCTGGGGCCAGTATGGTCACGGGCATCGGTGTGGTCCACGGAAGGGAAGTGCTTGTCGTGGCCAACGACGCCACGGTCAAAGGCGGGACCTATTTCCCCATAACTATCAAGAAACATGTGCGGGCCCAAGAAATCGCCATGGAGAATCGGCTTCCCTGCGTCTATCTCGTCGATTCCGGCGGCATTTTCCTGCCCCATCAATCCGGCACCTTCCCGGATAAAGAACATTTTGGCCGGATCTTCTATAACCAGGCCCGGCTTTCGGCCTTGGGAATCCCCCAGATTTCTATCGTCATGGGCTCTTGCACGGCCGGGGGCGCCTATGTCCCGGCCATGAGCGATGAGACGGTCATCGTCAGGCGTCAGGGTACCATCTTCATCGGAGGTCCTCCCTTGGTCAAAGCCGCCACAGGCGAGGAAGTCTCGGATGAAGATTTGGGAGGAGCCGATGTCCACTGCCGGATTTCCGGCGTCTCGGACTATTATGCCTATGATGACGATCATGCTCTCGAGATCGCCCGGAATATTGTCGAGACACTTGACCCCCCAAAAAAATTCCCGTTGGACCTGGCCAAGCCTGAAGACCCAGCTTATGATCCAGAGGAATTATATGGGATTATGCCCAGGGACCTGCGCAAAACATTTGACATCAAGGAAGTCATCGCCCGCATTGTGGACGGCAGCCGGTTCCAGGAATTCAAAGAGTTATATGGCCAAACTCTTGTCTGCGGGTTCGCCCGGATCATGGGCTACCCCGTCGGCATTCTAGCCAACAACGGAGTTTTGTTTTCCCAGAGCTCGCTCAAGGGTGCCCATTTCATCGCCTTGTGCGCGATGCGCAAAGTCCCGCTCGTCTTCCTCCAGAACATCACTGGATTCATTGTCGGCAAACAGTACGAGCACGGAGGCATAGCCAAAGACGGTGCCAAACTGGTTCATGCGGTGGCCAACGCGGACGTCCCTAAGTTCACGGTCATCGTTGGCGGCTCGTACGGAGCCGGCAATTACGCCATGTGCGGCCGGGCCTATGCCCCGCGGCTTTTGTGGATGTGGCCTAACGCCCGGATCAGCGTTATGGGCGGAGAGCAGGCTGCCCATGTCCTCGTCACGGTAAAGATCAAGAGGCTCCAAGAGCAGGGCACCGTCATGTCGGAGGAGGAAAAAGAAAAGCTGAAGAAACCTATCCTGAAAAAATATGAAGAAGAAGCCAGTGCCTATTACAGCACGGCCCGGCTCTGGGATGATGGGATCATCGACCCGCTGGAGACGCGCGAGGCTTTAGCTTTGGGCATCTCCATGAGCCTGAATGCGCCGATTCCCGATTATAAAGTGGGCATCTTCAGGATGTAAAAGCCGTGGCAGAGAAACATTACCAAACCATCCTCTTCTGGCGCCAGGATAAAGTCGCTCGGATCAGTCTCAACCGGCCCGAAGTCCATAATGCCTTTAATTCCACGATGATTCGAGAGCTGGCCGATGCCTTCGAGAAGGCCCAAAAGGACGAGTCGGTCCGGGTGGTTGTTTTGACAGGCCTGGGCGAATCCTTCTGCGCCGGCGCCGACCTGAACTGGATGAGGGAGATCATCCGCTATTCCTATGAGCAGAATCTTAAAGAGTCTACGGAAGTAGCCGAGCTGATGCATCAAATCTATACTCTGCCCAAACCGACGCTCGCCCGGATCAACGGGGCCACGATCGGCGGCGGCAACGGGCTCTTCTCTGCTTGCGATATCGCCATCGCTTCGGAGCGGGCGAAATTCGGGCTGAGCGAAGTGAAAATCGGGCTGGTCCCGGCCGCCATTTCCCCTTACGTTATGCGCCGTATCGGCGAGAGTGCGGCCCACGAGCTCTTTCTTACCGGCGAACGGTTTGATGCCCGGCGCGCCCTTGAGATCGGCCTGGTCAACAAAGTCGTTCTCCATGAGGAGCTGGATAAGAAGGTCGAGGAAGTCATCCGCCTCCTCTTGAGCTCAGGACCGGAAGCCATCGCCAGCTGCAAGGAGCTGCTCCATAAGGTTCCGGCCATGAGTGATGAAGAGGCCAAGGCCTATACGGCAGAGATGATCGCGCGGCTTCGGGTCAGCCGGGAAGGGCAAGAGGGCATGGCCGCTTTCCTGGAGAAAAGAAAGCCCAAGTGGGTCAAAGAGTAGCGGATGTTTAAGAAAATCCTGATCGCTAACCGTGGCGAGATCGCTGTCCGTGTGATCAAAGCCTGCCAGGAATTGGGCATCGCTTCTGTGGCGGTTTATTCAGAGGTTGACCGGGCCAGCCTTCATGTCCAAATGGCCGATGAGGCTGTCTGCATAGGGCCACCGCCGGCTGTAGAGAGCTACTTGAATATGGGAAGAATCATCCAGGCGGCTCATGATAGGGGAGCAGAAGCCGTCCATCCCGGATATGGCTTCCTGGCGGAGAATCCCGATTTCGCCCGTCTCTGCGAGAAGGAAAGGATCGTTTTTATCGGGCCGAACTCGCGGGCGCTCGAACTCGTTGGTGATAAGATCCGTGCCCGCAGGACCATGGAGAAAGCCGGCATTCCCATCATTCCCGGGATGAAAAGTGTTCCCAAAGAGCTCGGCGAGTTCGATCAGGAAGCCCGCAAGATCGGCTATCCCGTTATGATCAAGGCTTCGGCCGGCGGAGGCGGCAAAGGAATGAGAATCGTCTTTTCTGAGGACGAGCTCAGGCCTTCGCTCGAGGCGGGAATGCGGGAGGCCAAAGCCGCCTTCGGGGATGAATCCGTTTACCTTGAGAAATATATTGAAGAGCCCAGGCACGTCGAGTTTCAAGTGCTGGCCGATAACTACGGACATATCGTCCACCTCTTCGAACGCGAATGTTCGATCCAGAGGCGACACCAGAAAATTGTCGAAGAGACCCCGTCCCAGGCCCTGGATGCTCGGCTCAGGCAGATAATGGGAGACACAGCCAAGAAGGTTCTCGATGTTTCCGGGTATAACAATGCCGGGACGGTCGAGTTCCTTCTTGATAAGAACAAGAATTTCTATTTCCTTGAAGTCAACGCCCGTCTTCAGGTTGAACACCCGGTCACGGAGCTGGCCACCGGCGTCGACCTTGTCCATCAGCAGATCCGGGTTGCCTCGGGCGAGAAGCTTTCCCTGAAGCAGGAAGAGATCAAACAGCGAGGGCATGCCATCGAATGCCGGATCTATGCCGAAGACCCCGGCAACAATTTCCTCCCCTCATCGGGGAGGATCCTTTATCTCAAGGAGCCCAAAGGACCGGGCGTAAGGCATGACTGCGGCGTTTACAGCGGCTCGGAAGTCCCGATCTATTACGACCCCATATTGGCCAAGCTCATCGTCTGGGCCGAGACGAGGGAATCAGCTTGCCAAAGGATGAAAAGCGCCCTTGATGACTACGTTATCCTTGGGATCAGCAGCACTGTCGGCTTCCTGAAGGACGTTATCTCTCATCCACGGTTTAGAGAGGGAGCCACAACCACAGGCTTCATCAAGAACTACTTTGACCAATGGAAGGGAAAGGAGCCCAGCGAAGAAAGCCTAAAACTCACATTGGCGGCAGCGGCCTTTGATGATTTCCGCCGCAGTCAAGCCGCAGAGCCTGCCTCCGCTTCCGGGGAAAGGGAGACATTCTCTCCGTGGCAGTTCCTGGGAAAATGGAGGATCGGGGGAAAAGCATAAAATGGAATATGAGTATCTTGTTAATCAAGCCCTCCATAAGATAGCGCTGGAGAAAAAAGGGGACCGGTTCATCCTCCATCATCGAGAGAGTTTTTTTCAAGCCGATATCAAGATTGTCTCAGAGAATGTTTATTCCCTTCTTGTTGAGGGACACTCCTATTTAATCTATATCGCCCGAGAAAAAGATAAGAAATATATCTTTCTGGATGGTCAATCCTGTATCATCCAGAAGCCTGGACAGGAAGGCAAGCGCTTTGACAGGGGAGAGGATAGGGCAGACAAAGGAAAATCGATAGTGAAGGCCCCTATGCCTGGGAAAGTGATAAAGATCAATGTGTCTGAAAACGAAGCTGTCAGGAAGAATCAAACCCTGGCTATCGTCGAAGCCATGAAGATGGAAAACGAGATCAAGTCCCCAATCGAGGGACAAGTGAAGAAGATATTTGTCTCGGCCGGAGACCTTGTGGACTCAGAGAAGCCGCTCCTGGAGCTCGAGCCCAAGTAGGCTCGGGGTGTGGGCTCGAAGGCACGCGAATTTGCTCCCGGCGAGGCAAATTCGCTCGGGTCCTCAGCTCCGCTCTTCTCTCCCTTCGGTCGAGAAACCATGCCCGCTCCGCTTCCGGACGGCCTTCCGCGCCCACACCCCTCGCCTTGTCTCGAAGGCACACGAATTTGCTCCCGGCGAGGGTCGGGATATGTGGTTCGAAGTCACGCTGCGATTTCCCACATCGACTTCTTGGAGGGAGAACGCTCCGCGTTCCCCCTTCCAACGTTCGCTTCGCTCCCTGCCTCCCCTTCTCGAGCTTCGCTCTGCGACCAAAGGGGCCTTCCCCCTTGGAACCCCCTGATTTGCCTGCGCAAATCAAAATCTTGCTCGATTCGCTCCTCGCTCTCCTCTTCAAGGAGCCGTGCCCGCTCGACGCTCATACGGATTTCTCACCACATAATCCCTCCCCTCATCCCCCAGGGGACCAGTGCCGTGCCACCCACGCCTTGATGGTTGCTGAGCTTACAGCCTTCTGCGCCCACACACCTCGCCTTATCCCTCGAACCATTCGCTCGGCCGTCCCGGGGACTGACGCAGCGCTGCCAAAACCTCCATTCTTATCGGCAGTAGAGCCTCTAAAGCCACAGCCCTACCTCAATAGTTCTTCTTTTTGTGCGAAAACAATGCCCGCTTTGCCCTCAAATGAATATTTCCGTGCTTGGCACTCCCCTCAGTTGCCTCAGTTGCTGGATTGACCCCATGTCGGCCTTCTTGAAAATGTGCGATCGGGATTATACTATTGGCATATTTCATGCGTATCACAAGGCCTCGGGCTTGAAAGAAATGCAACTTTTTGGATTTCGGGATAGTTTTAAGGAATGAGTATGGATGAGCATGAGCTGATTCGCCAGGTCCAGAAAGGAAATGAAGTGGCGTTCGGCCAGATCGTTTCGGCATACAAGGACAGGATCGTGAATTATCTTTACCAGTTCACCGGAGATTATCAAAAGGCCGTAGAGTTGGCCCAGGAGACGTTTGTCCGCGTTTATTTCAAAGCCGACCAGTTCAGGCCCATCGCCCCGCTTTCTTCCTGGATCTATGCCATCGCCTCCAACCTGGCCAAAACAGAGATGAAAAAGGCTCGGCGAATTCCCACTGTTTCCCTGGATGACATCGCCGCCCACGAAGTCGATGAAAATGCTTATTCGGAGGACCCCGTCGATCCCGGCCTGATCAAAAACCTGAGGGAGGCCCTAAACGCCCTTCATCCGCGCTATCGTCTTCCCGTCATCCTGAAGGATATGGAGGGCTTCTCCCAGGAAGAAATCGCCCAGATTCTGAAAAAACCCGTGGGGACGATCAAGGCCAGGATCAGCCGGGGCCGCAGGTTTCTCAAGACAAGGTTGGAAAAGGCCTTGGCCGGAGGAAGAGTGGTTTCATGACAATAAGGAGAGAAGAAATGGAAGAGCTGGGTCTCTTGAAAAAATTGGAAAAAGTTAAGGCTCCCCCTAACTTTGAGCAAAAAGTCATGGCTCGGGTTTCTCTCAGGAAAAAGAGCGTGGGGCGCAGGCCTGCAGCCTTGCGTCTATCCCTGGCAGGGGCGTTCGCCACTCTTCTTATTGCTTTCGTGCTGCTGAATATATTCGTGCTGCAGAAAAAAGCTCCGGTCGGAGTGTCCGACATGAAGAAAGGCGTGCCCCCTGCTGCGGAAATGGTGCAGAGCGCGGCCGGGCGGATTGTCTCCGTCATCGAGACTCTGGATTATTCCACAGAGGTCCGCAGCCGTTCCAACGGGGCAAAAACGATTTATCTCTTGGAACAGGTTTCTGATACGACATCCCAAGAAATCCTATACTAAGGAGGTATCTATTCAATGAGAAGAAAAGCCAAATTCAGCGTGGGTCTAATGGCCTTCCTGCTGGTCTTGGGCTTGAGCCTTGAGGCCAAGCCTAAGGCTCTGGGTTTAGATGAAAATACGATCGAGGATGTTGCCAAAAAAGTCTTTGCCAGTGTTGTCAAAGTGGAGGCGGGCTATGGGGTCGCAAAAAAAGTGGCGACGGCCATGGTCATGGATTTCAAGAAAGTGGCGACGGGTGTGGTCATCGATAAAGACGGCTATATCGTCACGACAGCGCTGGTGTCGTCCCAGGATGATGAAATCTATGTGACCACCCCGGACGGCAAACGCAGCCAGGCCAAGTTCTTGGGAATGGACCCCGAGACCAATCTGGCTCTCATTCAAGCCCAGGGAATAAATCTCACTCCGATCACCATGGGAAAGGCCGAGAATCTTGTCCCAGGATCATGGGTCGGAGTGATCAGCATGTCGCCGGAGAACACTCCCTCTGTGACCCAGGGTATCGTCAGTTCCATCGCCCAGGATAAACTGCGTCTGAATGTCTGGGTGACGCGGGGGGCGAGCGGAAGTCCCGTGGTCAATAAAGAAGGCCAGATGGTCGGGTTGCTCAGGGGCATCTATTCTGAGGACCAGCCGGTTGTTTTTGAATTCAGAGAAAAAGAAGTCGTGGGCTCAGGATATGCCTTCAGCCGGGGCGAGGCGCCTTCTTCAGGCATGGCCCTGGCTGTTCCCGTGAGCATCGTCAAATGGGTCACAGCTGAGATAAGGGAAAAGGGCAAGGTCAGCCGCGGCTGGATGGGCGTTTCCATATCCGAGAATGACAAGGGGCAAGTCGAGGTCAACGAGGTCGAGGAAGAAAGTCCTGCCGAGTTGGCCAAGCTCAAGAAAGGAGATATTCTCCTGAAGGTCGACGGGAAAAAAATAGCCGGCGCGCAGGCGTTTGTCTCCGATGTCAGGAACAAAAAACCCGGCCAGGACGTCGATCTCGAGGTCGAGCGGCAGGGGAAGGCCGTCGAGGTCAAGGTGAAGTTAGGTGAGTATCCCGAAGGCGAGGCCCAAAGGGAGATGGCGATACGCTTCCCCCGGCTCTTTCGTCCTCCCCAACCTCGTCCGGACATGAGAGGGCAGCCAAGACCCATGCCTGAAAAGCCCCCTGCCCCTCTGCCAAAGGCCTGGCCGCAATGGGAAAAGAGGAAATATGTCGGGGTCTATCTCGAGGCGGTCAACAAAGAATTGCTGGCCTTCTTTGGCGTCAAAGAAGAGAGCGGGCTTCTCGTCAACGGTTTGACCAAGGGCGGACCGGCAGAGAAGGCCGGGGTCAAGGTCGGCGACGTGATCGTTCGTGCGGACGGGAAAAATGTCGCATCTGTGGACGACCTGAGCGCAATGATCCAGGACAAGAAAAAAGGAGATAAGGTCAAGATTGACCTGGTGCGGGACAAGAAGCCGATGTCCCTTGAAATCGAGGTCGAGGAAGAGGAAAACCCGAGTTTAAGTCTTTTCCAGGAGTCTTTGCTTTCTCCGGAATATTGGAGCGAATTAAGCAAGGATTTCCAGACGGAATATGAGAGGGCCCGGAAGCTTTATGAAAGGTACAGTGCCGAGGAGCAGCAAAAGCTGAAGAAGCTCAATGAGGAACTCAGCAAGAAGAGCACCGAGATCTTTCTCAAAAGCAAGGAATTGCAAAAAGATTGGAAAAACATAAAGCTTGGAAACCGGGTTTACTATAGAGTTTGAGAAGAATCTGGACCGGAGATTCAGCTCCTTCCTATATCCATTTCTCGACGGGGGCCTGGCCAACCGGCAAGGCCCCTTGTTTTTTTGCTCAACTGTCTTTGTTTTTACCTTCGGGCCGGCGCGAAAGCCACTTCCTGAGATAGCCCTCAAATTCTTCTTCGGAAAGCCTTCTCTCCCTGAAAAATCCCTTGGCCCAGCGCTGTTTCAGAGCCTCATAGAGGATGATGCCCACAGATACCGAGAGGTTTAAACTCTGGACCATTCCCAGCATCGGGATCTTGATCTTATAGTCTGCCAAGGCCAGGGCTTCTGCCGATATCCCTTCCGATTCGTTGCCGAAGACAAGGGCGAGAGGCTGCGTATAATCCAGTTCCGTGTAGGGAAGAGCTTCTCTCCCCAGGTTTGTCACGGCGACTCTGAACCCTTTTTCTTTCAGGGGCAAAAGGCATTCGCTGATGGAACCATGGACGCTCGTATCAACCCATTTTTCGGCGTGCGTGGAGATGGCTTTGTTGATGCTCAGGAACTCGGGGCTCGGAGAGATGATGTCGACATAGAGGACTCCAGCGGCGTCACATGTCCTCAGGACAGCGCTGGCGTTGTGCGCGATGGCGACTCCCTCGAGCACGATTCGCAGATCAGGCTGGCGAAGGGACAGCAGTCTCTTGACTTTCTCAATTCTTTGGGACGTTGGCACTGGAAGACTATAACAAAGCGTCTCTACCGATTCAACAGGAGGATTTTGGCGGCGAGGATCAGCCAGAAGATGAGGGTGCCGGTAAGGGCCCGGTATTCTTTGTTTTGCTTATAGAGAGACCAGCTGAACTTGATCCCCGAAGGAAACCTCCGCTTTTTCAACGAAGGGAAAAAAGAAGGCACTCTCTTTTTATAGTCTTCGTACTGCGCGGGGAAAAGCTGCTTCATCCTGTCCTTCTCCCGACGGATGATCAGCGGATAAAACACCCCAAAATAGGCCACAAAAAGCCCCAGAACCCACCAGGAGCGAGCACCGACGACGATGCCGATACCCAAGATGAGATTTCCGAGATAGAGGGGATTCCGAGAATATCGATACGGGCCGGAGACGGCCAGTTCTTTTTCTTTGCGCAAATGGCCGGACGCCCAGGCCCTGACGGAAAGGCCGACAAGCGAGATAAAGATACCCTCACCAAGGGCAATCCACGTGGGCCGGGCAAAAAGGATAACGGCTAGGGCAACGATCAAGCCCACCCTGACCCGCCATCTGTTCAAGAGTTCTTTAGCGCGGGAATTAATCATTTCCTAGCCATATGTCCCGGACTGCGCGAGCGGCCTCTTTGCTTGTGATTTTATGAAGGCAATCCAGCGTCGAGCAGCTTGTTTTGTAGCAGGGGTTGCAGTCGAGCTTATAGAATACTATTTTATCCCGCACGAGAAAAGGGCCGTTCCGGCGCGGGTTGGTCGGCCCAAAAAGGCCGACAACCGGGACGGAAAACGCACAGGCGGCCTGAAGGGCAAAGGTATCGCCGCTGACAAGCAGAGAGGCTCTCCGGACAAGGCCGAGGACCTCTTTTATGGATAAGAACGGCGCCAGCGGAACCCCCGTCTTTTCCTTCACGGCCAATGCGAGAGCCTTTTCTTCGTCATCTCCCCAGAGCAGCAGGGGAAATGAATCGTCGAACCGAGCTTGGCTGATGAGTTCGGACCATTTTTCCGGGAACCATCTCTTCGTTTCCCAAGCGGCTCCCAAGTTATAGATCAGCAGTTTCTTGTTATTTCTGTATCCGATGCCTCGGAGCTTCTCCTCGATGGAATCGGCTACTTTTTCAGGGATAACGATCGGGAAATCGAATCCTGCTTCTTCGATTCCCAAACAGGTTAAGAGTCTTATGTTTTTAGCTATGACATGCATTTCTTCTTCGGGGAGCGGGGCCGGTTTTTCTGTGTAGAAGAGCGAGGCGAGAGGCTCTTTGCAGTTCTTCCTGGGGAACCCAATCCTGCGCCGTGAGCGCGAAAGAAAGGCCAGCAGTCCTGATTTGATCAAACCCTGAAAATCCAGGGCCACCTGGTCACGGCGCCTAATGTTTTTTAGGCTCCCCAGCCAATTCTTCCTGTCTATGACAATGACTTTGTCGAGCCCCTGGACCAAGTCGAGAATTTCCCTGCCTTTTTCTTCCACGGCCCAGGATATTTTGGCCTCGGGAAACTTTCGTCGCAGCGCCGAGAACGCGGGCAGCGTATGGATGATGTCGCCGAGGGAGCTGAGCCTGATAATCAGGAATGTGTCCATGGATCTCGATCTTTCTTATCGCCGCCTTTTTTCATCCTGGAGGCGATCATTTTGATGATCTCTGAAGTCGAGCGGACCTTGGGGCCGCCGGCGATGGCCACTTTCCCGCCATACTTTTTCACCGTATCCTTTTCCGGCACTGTCTCTTCCGTATAGTCGGAGCCCTTGACATGGATGGTCGGCTGCAGGGCAAGAAGAATCTTCTCCACGTTGGGATCTCGAAAGATGGTTACATAGTCGACAAAGGAAAAGGAAGCAAGAATTTCCGCCCGTTCGTTCTGCGGCAGGATTGGCCTGGCCTTTCCTTTCAACTTGCGGACCGAGGAATCGTTGTTGATGGCCACCACCAAAATGTGTCCCTTGTCCTTGGCTGCGCGCAAATAACGGATATGGCCGACATGAAAAAGATCGAAACAGCCGTTGGCCAGGACAATCGTCTTGCCCCCTGCCTTTTCTGCGGTGACGATCTTTCTCAGCGCGGAAAGAGTTTCGAGCTTTTCCAATTTAGCAGGAGATGGCCTCTTTGAGTTCCTCGGCCGTCAATGTCGCTGTGCCCTTTTTCATGACCACGACGCCGCCGGCGTAATTCGCCAGCTGAGCCGCTTCCTGGAAGTTGGCGCCGCTGGCCAAAGCCAGAGTGAAAGTGCTGATGACTGTGTCTCCAGCGCCCGTAACATCGACGATGTCGGTTGTGCCGTGGACCGGGATGAGAAAAGGAGGCTTTCCTTCCTCGAAGAGAGCCATCCCCCTGGAACCTCGGGTGATAAGAAGGGCGGGCGAGCGGATCTTCTTGCGGAGGGCGTTTCCCGCGCGCTTGAGCAGAGGAATGCTCTCTCCGATTTCCATCTTTAAAGTGCTTTCCACTTCCGGCTCATTGGGCGTTGCCGCCGTAACGCCTGGGAAATCGAGAAGGCGAAATCGAGAATCCACGGTGACAGGACGTTTTGCTTTTCTGAAATCAGCAGCGATGTCATCAAAAACATCCTCTTTGACAGTCAGGTAGTTGTAATCGGAAACGAGCAGCGCCGAGCATTTTTCTCGAGCTTCCTGGAGACAGCGCCGGAGTCTGTGTTTGAGACGGCTGTTTTCAGGGATTTTGAACTCGCTGTCGATCCGCAGAATCTGCTGTTTGCGCGTGTTCTCCTCACCGGCGAGTATCCTTGTTTTGATCGGAGTCGGGTACCCTTTTAGCCGGAGGATGCCTTTTGTTGGAATCTTCAGGCCGCGGAGGATATCGATGATGATCTGCCCCGACTCGTCCTGTCCGACGATGCCGACAGGAAAGGGACTGGCTCCCAGGGCTTTGAGGTTGAGGGTCGAGTTCCCGGCGCCGCCAAGAGAGAACTCTTTTTTCTGGTAGGTCAGGATGAGGACGGGCGCTTCCCTCGAGACCCGCCGGGTCTTGCCGTAGACATACTCATCCAGGATAAAATCCCCCCAGACGGCAATTCTTGTGCCGGAAAATTTGTTCACTAGACCGAGCAGACGTTGCTTTTTCTTGTCCACGGGAGTCCCGGCTGATTTTTTTATCAGAAAAGCAAGAAAAGGTCAAATTGCCGGGTTTTAAATGTTCCAGCGGTAGGTGACCTTGATGAGGAAAATATTGTCCCCGGGAGCCGTCAGGAGGTTGCCCAGGTCGCGGCGCAATTGGAAATCTCCCGGGTCGGAATAATCGGCGCGATTCTGGGTCCAGACGAAATAGATCAGGGAGCCGGGCAGATATTCCCACCTCAAGACGACCGTGCCGCGGAGGGACTTGAAATTAAAATCCAAGTTTGGAAACGAGAACGGCTCGGCCGGGCCCGGACCATCGGGGTCCACTGTATAGATTCCCCCGGCATAAGTGATGGTTGATGGAGGCTCCCCGTAAATGTTGTATTGATATGTTTTTGGCTTGGCCAGTTCCTTGAACCGATCGAAGCTGCCCACGGCGACAAAAGGCTGGAGATAGAGCTGGAGACTCAGTTTGGGTGTAAAGATCCAGTTGAGCCGGATCTCGCTGGCGAGCTGTTTTTGATCGATGCGGGCGAAAACGTAGCGCTTGCCATATGTCGCTGTCATCAGCGCATCGTCGACTCCTCTGACCCATTGGATCTCGGATTTCTCAAAGATATATTGGGGCCCGAAAGACAAGCTGATATTGCTTCTCGGTTTCCAGCGGAGCGACAACTCGCTGAAAAACTCTGTTCCCGCTTCCGGCCTTCTATAATAACTCCCAATACCCTCAATCACGATAGGCTTCCGGCTGTCGGATTCGAGGTTGAGGTCGAGCTGATAACCGTGGGGGATGAGTGCCAAGGGGCCTCCTCTGGTCAAGTGCTTGCTGAGTGTGTCGGGATTGTAGGCGAACATCGTCTCAAAACTCCAGTAGTTCAGGAATTGACCTTCAAGAGCCGTGAGAAATCCGTCCCAGTTCCTGTTGCCGCCGAAATCATAGTTGCGGAACACCCCTCCATAGAGCATGGCGTTCCGGAAAACTTTTCCAGGTTTTGTCCACTGATAGGCCGGAAGAACGACGATGTTGATGATATCCGACATGGAATACTGGAACCCCAGGTCGTTCGGGTCGAAGCCTGGTGAGAGCACGCCAACATTTGCGAGAAAGAGAAGATTTCCCTGCTGCTTGGCCAGAGAGAATTGTCCTCCCCAGCCGGATAGCGAGGTGGCATTCGGGTTCACGTGCACGTACTCTGCGTCCGGCCTCTGATAATAGTGCGTGGAGGAGAGCTGGAGCCCGAGGATATCGGCCCGGGTGCCTTCGACGCGGGTTCCGCCGAACCAGCCGCCTACGACCCAAACTCTGTTTTTATCCAGGAATGCCCATCCGTCCAAGGCCAGGGTCAAGGCATCCTTATGGAGAATGTCCTGAAGGGGTTCGTTTTCGAGATTCCGGAAAACTCCTGTGCTGATAAGGCCGAATCCGCTCTGCCCTTGGTCGATATCCTTCTGGACCCGGACAGCCCCATAATAAGTGAAGGGTTCGACTTCCTGCCGGATCCTGCCGCCCAGGTTCTCTATCTGGGCGAATTCTCGGGATGTCATGGCGTTGAGGAAGCCAAGGTTCCAGCCTCCGCCCAATTTTCCTGTGATTTTGGCCGCCCCAAGGATATTGGTCCGGTCAGGAAAGTTCACATAGCCGTATTCCGTTACATAACCCTGAGGAGCGCGGCCGATGCGCCGGCTGTAGAAGAAGGTGGGGTTGGGCCAGTTGATATTGGCATTAACGTAGATTCCTCCGCGGCCGAAGCCGTTATAGATGTCCGCTCCTTCGATGAAAAACGGTCTCTTTTCTTCGTAATACGTTTCGTAAGCCGAAAGATTAACCACGGCAGGGTCGACTTCGACCTGCCCGAAGTCCGGGTTGACGGTGGCGTCGAGTGTCAGGTTGCTTTTGATCCCGACCTTGAGGTCGAAACCGAGATTCCCCTGATATTTTTGTCCCGTCTGAAAAGGGTTCCCGGTTTCAGGCTGATTGAACTGGGCCTGAGCGACAGTATAGGGAAGGAGTTCGACATGACGCCCTGGGCGGATCGCATCAATGCCTTCGAGCCGGGCGAACCGCGAGACATAAGCGATCTCTTCTTTGGGGATCCAGACGAAGCTGACCCGCTCCTGTTTTCTTATGATTTTCCTGGTGAAATTGACGCCCCAGATGGACTCGGCCCTCTTAGGAAAACGGAGTTGATTAAAGGGAATCTGGATCTCGACTGTCCAACCCTTATCGTTGACCTGAGCTTTCCATTCCCAGACGGCATCCCAGGTCTCATCTTCATTAACATCATTGCTCAGGGTTAAATCCCTGATCGAGCCCGCGGGGTTTACGGAGAATTCATAGCCGGTCCGGCGGTCATAGGCGGGGTCAACGGCAAAAGTAAACCAGTCTGAATCGAGTTCGTCATCGCGGCGGCCGAGAAGCCTCCTTATGGATTGAGGCTCGGTGTCGCAGAGCATAGCCGCCACGTAAATATTGGCATCATCATAGGCCACCCAGACTTCCGTTTTCTCGCTGGGTTGGCCGCCGTCGATCGGGTCAGACTGGAGAAAATCGCTGTAACCCGGACCTTGCCAGGCCTTTTCGTTCAGGACTCCGTCGATTTTGATCGGCTCGTCAGTCCGCGTGGCCCGGATGACCTTTTGCTCGGGTATCTTTTTTTCTTGTTTGGCCGGCTTTTCATCCGCGAAAAGGAACATCGGCAAGGACAAAACAACGAGCCAGACGGCAAATTTTTTTAGGGGCATATTCCGGTCTTTAGCATTTCTCTATAATGTATACGGATTGGACGGGGAAAAGGTTGCGAATCCGGGAGCGTGGTTGTCAACAAGAAAGAAATAAGTAAAAATAGAAGTCCAAGCGATGCATGATACGAAATGGATGGACAATCTGGCGGAAAGGCTAAAAGGGGAGAAGCCTGGACTCGCTGCCCAGCTGGCCATGGCCCCGCATCCCCGGCCCGGTCAAATCGTCTACCAAGACGCGGAGGATTCCTGTCTGAAGGCTGGGGTTATGGTCCTCCTTTACCCATGCGGCGATGCACTTTGCCTGGTGCTGATCCGGCGGACCAGCTCCGTCCTCCATCACAAGGACCAGATCGGTTTTCCCGGAGGGCAGATAGAACCCGCGGAGAATTTTGAGCGGGCCGCTCTGCGCGAAACATGGGAGGAATTAGGCGTCCTTCCGGACAAAATCAAGATCATCGGGTCGCTTACTCCCTTGTATATTCCGCCGAGCCATTTCTGCATCTATCCTGTTGTGGGCTTGGCTGCTGAGCCGCTCTCCTTCAGGCCCCATCCGCAAGAGGTTGCCGAGGTCATTGAGGTGCCGCTCCGTCATCTCCAGGATTCACGGCAGACGCGAAGAGAGGTCTGGATTATTGACGGACGAACGGTTGAAGTCCCGTTCTATGCCTGCGGACATCATAAGATTTGGGGAGCCACAGCTATGGTCCTGGCTGAGTTCCTCGAATTGTTGTAAACGGACACGATTCATGGACAACCGGGTGGGCGCGGACTGTCATCCATCTGATCAGGATCTTTATCGTCGCCCTGCCTCTGGCCTATGTCTTTGTCTTCATCCTCGGTTAGGGTTCCTGTCCGTCGCCTGGGCCATGGTCCTGGGCGGCATCGCTTCAAATGTGACAGCTCTGATATGGCTGAGCGCAAAATTTCGCGTTCTTCATTAAGCCCGCCGGGGGTGGATGGGCAAGTTATTGAAAAAATAGCCAAAATTGCTTATATTGAGTGGCGTCGCCGGAGTGGCGGAACTGGCAGACGCGCTGGACTCAAAATCCAGTCCCTGGCAACAGGGGTGTGGGTTCGATTCCCTCCTCCGGCAC